>NZ_JACRVR010000010.1:0-79601 GCF_018811975.1 Acetobacter sp. P1H12_c
CACCACCCCACCTGCCGGTACGCCTGCCCAGTGAACCCCTCCAGCCTCTTTATCCGCAGGCCCGTCGCCACGACGCTCCTGATGCTCGCCATTCTGATGAGCGGGCTTCTGGGCTACCACTTCCTCCCGGTTTCGGCTCTGCCGCAGGTGGATTACCCCACCATTACGGTTGAGACCTTCTACCCCGGCGCCGGGCCGGATGTGATGGCAACCTCCGTGACGGCCCCTCTGGAAACCCAGTTTGGCGAGATGCCGGGGCTGGACCAGATGACATCGCGCTCCTCAGGGGGCGCGTCTGTCATTACGCTGCGCTTCAACCTCACCATGTCCATGGACGTGGCGGAGCAGGAAGTGCAGGCCGCCATCAATCAGGCCAATTCTCTCCTGCCGACTGACCTTCCGGCCCCGCCGGTCTACGCCAAGGTCAACCCGGCGGATACACCTGTGCTGACGCTAGGCATTACGTCCTCCACCATCCCCCTGCCGGAAGTGGAAGACTATGTGGACACCCGTCTGGCCCAGAAAATCAGTCAGATTTCCGGGGTTGGGCTGGTGACGCTTTCAGGCGGCAACCGCAAGGCCATTCGCGTTCGCGTCAACATCCCCAAGCTGACCTCCTACGGGATTGATCTGGATACGCTGCGCACCACCATTGGCAACGTCAACGTCAACTCCCCCACCGGCACGTTTGATGGTGCAACCCGTGCGGCCACGCTGCGGGTTGATGGGCAGATTACCAATGTGGACATGCTGCTCAATCAGGTCATTGCCTATCAGAACAGCGGGCCTGTCCGGATCCGGGATGTCGCCTCTGTTGTGATCGGCCCGGAAAACACCCAGCTTGCCGCATGGTCCAACCTCACCCCGGCGCTGATCATGAATGTGCAGCGCCAGCCGGGTGCCAACGTGATCTCCGTGGTGGACAATATTCAGGCGGCCCTGCCCGTGCTGCGCAAGGCGCTGCCGCCGGGCATTGATATTGTTCCGCTGACAGACCGCACCACCACCATCCGCGCCTCCGTCTCTGACGTGGAGTTCGAGCTGTTTCTGGCTCTGGTGCTGGTCGTGGGCGTGATTTTTGTGTTCCTGCGCAACGTCCCGGCCACCATTATCCCCAGCCTGTCCGTGCCGCTCTCCATTATCGGCACGCTGGCCATTATGTATCTGCTCGGCTTCTCGCTGGATAACCTCTCTCTCATGGCCCTGACCATCGCCACCGGCTTTGTGGTGGATGATGCCATTGTGATGATCGAGAACATCTCGCGCTACGTGGAAGCCGGGGAAGACCGGATGTCCGCCGCCGTCAAAGGTGCCGGGGAAATCGGATTTACCATTATCTCCCTGACCATCTCGCTCATTGCGGTGCTGATCCCGCTGCTGTTCATGGGTGATGTGGTGGGCCGCCTGTTCCATGAATTTGCGCTGACCCTGTCCATCACCATTGTTCTGTCTGCCGTGGTCTCCCTGACGCTCGTGCCGATGATGTGCGCGCGGATCCTCAGTGAACGCCCGCATGATGCCGCCAGCGCCACCACCGCCTTCCAGCGCTGGTCCGCCCGTATGGAAGTGGCGACGGAAAAGCTGATTGCCGGGTATGACCGCGCTCTGGATGTTGTTCTGGCGCACCGTGTTCTCACCCTGTTTGTCGCGCTCGGCACGCTGGTGCTGACCGGCGTTCTGGCTGTTATCATTCCTAAAGGGTTCTTTCCCGCGCAGGATACCGGCGTCATTCAGGGGATTTCCGTTGCGTCTCAGGCCATCTCGTTCGAGAGCATGAAGGAACACCAGCAGGCCCTGGCCCGCGTACTGCTGAAAGACCCGGATGTGGTCTCCCTCTCCTCCTTTGTGGGGGTGGACGGGCAGAATGCCACGCTTAATCAGGGTCGCTTTCTGATCAACCTGCGCCCGCATGATGACCGTTCAGACAGCGCGCTGACCATTGCGCGCCGTCTGGAGCAGGAAACCTCCGAGGTCGCCGGGATCAAGCTGTATATGCAGCCTATTCAGGACCTGTCTCTGGATACAACCGTCACCGCCACGCAGTATCAGTTCCTGCTGGAAAACCCGGACGCCACCGCGTTTAATACGTGGATCCCCAAACTGCTGGACCGCCTGCGGCAGGAGCCTGCTCTGGCCGATGTCACGTCTGACCTTCAGGCCGAAGGGCTGGTGGCGCATGTCACGCTGGATCGCACCACCGGCGCGCGCTATTCCATCACGCCGCAGACCATTGATAACGTGCTGTATGACTCGTTCGGCCAGCGGCAGATTTCCACCATCTACACACAGTCCAACCAGTATCGTGTCATTCTGGAAGCTGACCCGGCATTCCAGACCAATCTGGCCTCGCTCAATCAGGTCTATCTGCCGGGTATTGGCGGCAACTCCGGGGAAAGTTCCTCTGGCCCTACCCGCTCCCCCACCTCAGGGCTGGTGCCTCTGGCGGCGGTGACAAAAGTTACAAAAGGCAAGGCCCCGCTGCTGATAACCCATTTCGGGCAGTTCCCGGCGACGACCGTCTCCTTCAACCTCGCACCCGGCTATGCGCTGGGGGATGCGACAGCCGCCATCCGCAAGGTGGAAGAAGAGATCAAACTGCCCTCTTCTTTCCAGACATCCTTTCAGGGCACGGCGGCGGCGTTTGAAGGGTCTCTGAGTAACGAACTCTTCCTCGTCGCGGCGGCGCTGGTTGCCGTCTATATCGTGCTGGGTATTCTGTACGAGAGCTTTATCCACCCCATTACCATTCTCTCCACCCTCCCCTCCGCCGCCATTGGGGCGTTGCTGACGCTGATTGTGGCCGGGGTGGATCTGGATGTGATGGGCATTATCGGCATCGTGCTGCTGATCGGTATTGTGAAGAAAAACGCGATCATGATGATCGACTTCGCACTGGATGCCGAGCGTGAGCACGGCATGGACTCCCTCCAGTCCATCCGTCAGGCAGCCACGCTGCGGTTCCGTCCTATCCTGATGACAACCCTTGCCGCCATGCTGGGCGCTGTGCCGATGGTCATTTCCAACGGCACAGGGTCTGAACTGCGTTACCCGCTGGGGCTGACCATTATCGGCGGCCTTGCCCTCTCTCAGCTTCTCACACTGTTCACCACGCCGGTGATCTATCTGACGCTGGATACATGGGCCCATCGCTGGAACGCATGGCGCCACCGTAATGACCTGCCTCCCACCCAGCCGCCCTCAGCCGGACAGGTTCACTCGTGAATTTCAGCCGGATCTTCATTGACCGGCCCGTTGCCACCATTCTTCTGACCGTAGCACTGCTGCTTGCCGGCGTGCTGGGGTACAGAAGTCTCCCGGTGTCAGACCTGCCGAACGTTGATTTTCCGGTTATTCAGGTGCAGGCCCGGCAGGCTGGCGGCTCACCTGAAGAAATCGCCAGTTCCGTCGCCGCCCCGCTGGAGCGGCATCTGGGGCAGATTGCGGACCTCACGGAAATGACGTCCCAGTCCTCCCAGAACCTGACGCGCATCACGCTGCAATTTGCGCTCTCACGCGATATTAACGGGGCCGCGCGGGATGTGGAGGCAGCCCTTCAGGCCGCCCATGCGGACCTGCCCTCTTCCCTGCGCCAAAACCCGTCCTATTCCAAAGCCAACCCCAACGGCGCGCCTATCCTGATTCTGGCGCTGACCTCCGACACCCACACCCAGCCACAGCTCTATGACTACGCCACCAATGTTCTGGAGCAGCACCTCTCGCAGATTGAAGGGGTGGGGGAAGTGGAAATCAGCGGGAGCGCCCTGCCCGCCGTGCGCGTGGAAATCAACCCGCACCCGCTCTACAAATACGGCATCAGCTTTGAAGACGTCCGGGCGGCACTGGCCTCTGCCAACGCCAACACCCCCAAAGGGGTGGTGGACCAGAACGGCATGCGCTTTACGCTCGACACGAACGATCAGGCCCGCAGCGCGCAGGACTACCGGGATCTGATTATCGCATGGCGCAACAACCGCCCGGTGCGGCTTTCAGACGTGGCCTACGTGCGGGACAGCGTGGAAGACCTCCGCAACGCAGGCTATTATAACGGCGCGCGCTCCGTGATTGCCGTTGTTTTCCCGCAGGCCGGGGCCAACACCATCAAGACGGTGGACCAGATTAACGCCAAAATGCCGCTGCTTCAGGCCGCCCTGCCCGGCGGGGTGGACCTGCATGTGGGGCTTGACCGGTCTCTGACCATCCGGGCCTCTCTGGCGGATACGCAATATACGCTGATTGTCTCCATCGTGCTGGTCGTGCTGGTGGTGCTGGCCTTCCTGCATTCCGGCCGCATGACGCTGATCCCGGCCGTTGTGGTGCCAACGTCCATTGTGGCGACCTTTGGCGTCATGGCGACCCTCGGCTATTCGCTGGACAATATGTCCCTCATGGCGCTGACGGTCTCCACCGGCTTTGTGGTGGATGACGCCATTGTGGTGATGGAAAATATCGCCCGTTATATTGAGCAGGGCTATTCCGCGCGGGACGCCGCCATTCGCGGCACGGGGGAAGTGGCTTTTACCGTCATTTCCATCTCCATTTCCCTCATTGCGGTCTTTCTGCCCATCCTGCTGCTGGGCGGGCTGGCCGGCCGGCTGTTCCATGAATTCGCGATGACAGTCTCCGTCACCATTCTGGTGTCCATGGTGCTGTCCCTCACTCTTACGCCGATGATGGCAGCCCAGCTTCTCACCCCCCGCAAGCCCGGGCAGACGCCGCAAATCCTGCGGCGCATCACGGTTTTTATCACCCGCATCCTGAATGGTTTGCAGGCAGGCTACACGCGCACGCTGGACGTGGCACTGGCGCACCGCAAACTGGTGCTGCTCAGCCTGCCGCTGACTCTGGCCCTGATTGTCGCGCTGTTTGTCCGTATGCCCAAAGGCTTCTTCCCCACGGAAGATACCGGCATGATGATGGGCCATTTGCAGGGTGATCAGTCCATTTCCTTCACGGCGCTCTCACAAAAGCTGATGCAGGTTCAGAAAAGCATCCTGAAGGATAAGGATGTGCAGAGCGTCTCCAGCTTTATTGGCGGGCGTGGCTCCAATCAGGCCAATCTGTTCCTGCAACTCAAAGATAAGGCAGACCGGTCCGATACGCCGACAGACCTGATTGCCCGCGCCACACGCAGGCTGAGCCATCTGGTGGGCGCGCAGTTCTTCATGATGCAGCCGGGAGCTGTGCGGGCCGGTGCTCGGCAGAGCAACGCGGCCTACCAGTACACGCTGGAAGGAGAATCCGCGTCCGAACTCTATACATGGACCAGCAAGCTCCAGGCCGCCCTGCAACACCACCCGGAATTCACGGATCTGTCCTCCGACGTGCAGCAGGGTGGCTCTGCGATTGATGTGCGGATTGACCGTGACACCTCATCGCGCGTGCAGATCACCCCGCAGCTTTTGTCCAACACCCTGTATGATGCCTTTGGCCAGCGCTCAGCCTCCGTCATTTATAACGCGCTCAACCAGTATCATGTGGTGATGGAAGCGGACCCGCAGCACTGGTCCAGCCCCAACGCACTGAATCAGGTCTGGATCAGTGTATCAGGCGGGTCTGCCGGGGGCGGCACAAAGTCCAATACGGTGCGGGTCCGGCGGGATGCGTCGGGCCGGGATTCGGCAGGCAACAGCACTTCCTCCTCCCTGAGCAGCCAGTCCTTCAAAAACCAGATTGCCAACGCTCTGGCGGGCGGGGCGAGTGCGTCAAACGGCTCCGCAGTCAGCACGTCGTCCGAGACCATGGTGCCGCTTACGCTGGTGTCCAGACTGGTGCCTGCCAAAACACCGCTTTCCATCAACCATCAGGGCCAGTCCGTCGCCACTACCATTTCCTTTAATCTGGCGAAAAACGTCTCTCTGAGCACGGCAACGCAGGTGCTTAAGGCCACGCAGGTCGCGCTGCATATGCCGCCCACCATCCACGGCAGCTTTGCGGGCAACGCCGCGCAGTTCCAGCAGACCGTGAATG
Organism: Acetobacter sp. P1H12_c; assembly: GCF_018811975.1. NCBI lineage: Bacteria > Pseudomonadati > Pseudomonadota > Alphaproteobacteria > Acetobacterales > Acetobacteraceae > Acetobacter > Acetobacter sp. P1H12_c. The sequence goes on from NZ_JACRVR010000010.1 coordinate 5,968, forward strand.
ATGAACCGCTGCTCATTCTGGCGGCACTCGCCGCCGTCTATATTACGCTCGGTGTGCTGTATGAAAGCTACGTGCATCCGCTGACCATTCTCTCCACCCTGCCCTCCGCCGGGGTCGGCGCACTGCTGGCCCTGCAACTGGCAGGCGAGGAATTTTCGCTCATCGCCATGATCGGCGTGATTCTGCTGATCGGCATCGTCAAGAAAAACGCCATCATGCTGGTGGATTTCGCCATTGAGGCCGAGCGTGAGCGGAATCTGTCCTCGCTTGAGGCCATTCGCACAGCCTGCCTGCTGCGGTTCCGCCCGATTATGATGACATCCGTGGCCGCAGCCCTTGGAGCGGCCCCCTTGATTGTTGCTAACGGCTATGGTGCCGAGTTGCGCCGTCCGCTGGGAATTGCGATTGTGGGCGGTCTGATCGTCAGTCAGGCGCTCACGCTCTATACCACGCCCGTTATTTACCTCATGCTGGATGGGTTGCGCCTGCGCTTTGCCCGACGCCGCCCCCGCTCCCTCCGCCTTTCTCACAACATGCAAGATACCTGATACGCCCGATGAAGCATTTCCCTCTCCGCCCGTCTTCTCGCCGCCTGAGTATCCTGCTGGCCCCGCTTATTTTAACGGGCTGCATGGTCGGCCCCAGCTATAAGCGCCCTTCGGCCATTGTGTCTCCTCAGTTCAAGGAACTGCGCCCGGCGCCCGGCTGGACCTACGCCAAACCGGCTCTGGCGGAGCTGCCAAAAGGCACATGGTGGACCATTTATAATGACCCGACGCTGAACGCGCTGGAAGCACAGGTCGCGCTGAACAACCAGACCGTGCTGGAATATGACGCCCGCTACCGGAACGCCCGCGCAACCATAAATTCCGTGCGCGCGCAGCTTTACCCCACGCTGAGCGGTTCACTCTCCTTCAACCGGCAGAGCTCCGGCCGTGGGTCACGCTCGTCCGGCACCATCATCAATTACGGCGGAGATTCTGCCTCCGGCGGGGCTACGCCCTCCAACAGCACAGAAAATACCTACGGCATGGGGCCGACTGCCTCGTGGGATCTGGATCTGTGGGGCAAGATCCGCCGCCAGATTCAGGCACAGGTCACTGAGGCACAGGCGAGTGCGGCAGACCTTGCCAATGCCCGCCTGTCCTATCAGGCGCAGCTTGCCACGGCGTATTTCAACATGCGCTATCAGGACAGCCTGCATGACCTGCTGGAGCGGAACGTGAAGTTCTATGAGCGCTCCTACCAGATTACCAAAAACCAGTATGACGCCGGGACCGCGACCCCGACGACCCTGTTGCAGGCGCAGACACAACTCGAACAGACCCGCGCGCAGTCCACCGCCACACAGGCGGCCCGCGCCCAGTATGAACACGCCATTGCCATCCTGATTGGCAAACCTCCGGCGGAAGTCTCCATCGCTCCCGGTGCGCTCCCTACCTCCATCCCCGCCATCCCGGTCACGGTTCCGGCCGATCTGCTGCAACGCCGGCCGGACGTGGCGGCGGCTGAACGCCGGATGGAAGAATATAACGCTCAGATTGGTGCGGCCATTGCCGCGTTCTATCCGGATGTAAAACTCACGGCGTCTTATTCCTACAGCGGGGACCCGGTGGGGACACTGGTGCAGGTGGCAAACCGAATCTGGGCACTGGGAGCCTCAGCGTCTGAAACCCTGTTCTCCGGTGGCAGCCGTACTGCTGCCGTGCATGAAGCAAACGCCAATTATGATTATTACGTCGCCACCTATCGTCAGACGGTGCTGACCGCACTGCAAGGCGTGGAAGATCAGCTTGCCAACCTGCGCGTTCTGGCCCAGCAGGCTGACCAGCAGGATGTGGCCGTCAAAGCCTCCAACCGCGCGGTCACTGTGGCCCTTAACCAGTATATGGCGGGCACGGAAATTTATACGACGGTTATCACATCGGAAGTCACCGCCCTTTCCAATGCTGAAACTGCCTTGCAGATCCAGCAGAGCCGGATGCTGGACTCCGTTACCCTGATTGAAAATCTGGGTGGTGGCTGGAACGCGACTGAACTGCCGAGCAAAAACTCCATGCAGACGGATAATCCCTTCCTGCCCTCCTTCATTCAGAAGGACAAAAACTGAGTTTTCCGGAATAATCTGGACAACGGAACAAAGTCCTTGCTGTTTTCAGCAGGGACTTTTTTTATGGGCTCTGACCCTGCTGTACCCAGCCATCTCTCAAGCACGAGCCTTTCCATATGCTGAGACGCCGTCCGCTCTTAGTTCCCGTTCTGGCCTGCGCTTTTCAGGTGGCATTCCTGTGCGTTGCCTCGCCGTGTCAGGCTGCTCTGGGTGCTCCGGGCGCGCCAGACCTCAGAACCCAGACCATTCTGCCCCCCGACGCCCTGTCTTTCCAGACGCAGCAAACCTCTGAGTCCTCAGGTTTGCAGTCATGGCTTACGGAAGATCTGACCGTGCACGGCAAACGCCACGCGGCCTTTCTCGCGCCCCCGCAAAAGCCTTTTTTAAAACAGTATGACGACGGCCATGCCGCTGGAGATATCACTCTCTGGAAAGGTATACGCATCCACATGCAGTTTGGCGAAGATACCCGGCATGACCCGGTAACAGGTGCCTCTATTGCCCCGTTTGGTGAAGCCTACCGCCTCAGCAATCCCCTCAGACAACGATAACAGCCCGCAGCGATGCTGGACGCCTCCTCCGCTTCGTCTCAGGCTCAGGCTCTCAGGCTCTCAGGCTCTCAGGCTCTCAGGCTCTCAGGCTCTCAGGCTCAAGGTCCGTGAAAAACAAATACCCATCATAAAAAAAAGCCCCCATCCTTCCGGACAGGGGCCTTTCTCAAACTCTGGATGGACCTGTTTATTGAGTGAGCGAGCGGCCCGCCAGCAGGGCGACCACCAGAAACACAACAAACAGAACAATCGCGATAAAGAACAGAATTTTAGCCATTCCGGCAGCAGCGGAAGAAATCCCGCCAAAACCGAACAGACCAGCAATGATGGAAATCACCAGAAAGAAAAGCGCCATCTTCAGCATGTTGAAGTCTCCTTTGCCTTTTTAACCAACACGACCGTTAGTGTTAAAACGGGTGTCAGCGTTGATCAGGATTTACGAGCCAGTAAGGCGCCCAGAATAAAACCGAAAAGACCCGCGACCGAGACAGCAACAACAGGTTGATCCGCAACGCAGTCCCGCACCGCATCCAGCGCGGCACAGGCTTTGTTGCAGGCCAGACCATCAGTCTGATCCGCCGCTTTGTTGAAAAGGTTTTCTGCACCGTCCTGAACACGGCCAATGCCATCTTCCAGTTTGTTCTCAACTGTTTTTTCGTCACTCATCAGAAGCCCTCCCCCTCTCATAACTGCTCATAACGCACACCTGCGCACAGGGATGCGTTGCAGCCGTATTTTCTCACAAAAAAAGTTAAATTTCGGCGGATTGCCAGTATGGAGCCCCACCGGGGTCCGGCTCCCCGGCAATCATGGCGCGCAGCCGGGCGGCATACATGCGAAAAGCAGGAGAATCCGGCTCTTTTTCCCCGGCTCCAATCTCCAGTTCTCCGGTAATGCCCGCGGGGGAGCCGGAGAGCACGACAATGCGGGTCGCGAGCTTCAGTGCTTCTTCAATATCATGCGTTACAAACAGCACCGTTTTATGGGTCTGCTGCCAGATCCGCAGTAATTCGTCCTGCAAGGAACTGCGTGTAATGGGGTCGAGCGCCCCAAACGGTTCATCCATCAGCAGCAGGTCCGGGTCAACCGTCAGAGCACGGGCAACCCCAACGCGCTGACGCTGGCCGCCCGAAAGACGCCTCGGCCAGCGGTCCGCCGCATCTTCCAGCCCGACCAGCCGCAATGCCGCCAGCGCACGCTCCCGTTTTGCCTGCCGGGTCAGCCCCAGCCCTTCCAGACCAAAAGCCACATTCCGCAGGACAGAACGCCAGGGCATCAGCCGGGCATCCTGAAAAACCAGAGCCTGCGCACGGCGCCTGCCCTCTGCTGCCCCATGCGATGCGCCTGCCTCATCCTGCGTCGGCCCGACTACTGTGCCTTCTGAGGGCTTGCTCAGCCCCATCAGCACCCGCAGCAACGTGGATTTCCCCACACCGGACGGCCCAAGCAATGCGACAAACTCGCCTTTGTGCAAATTCAGGCTGACATGCCGGAGAATAAACGTCTTTCCACCATCATGCGAAAGCCCGACCTCTTCAAGCCGGGCCAGAGGCCCCGCATCGCTCATGCCTGCCATCGCAGCACACGCACGCGTACAAAACCGAAAAGAAAATCTGTCAGTGCATACAAAAGCGCCATGGTCAGCATATAAACCACAACCACGTCGGTCGCCAGAAGACTGGACGCCTGCATCATACGGGCGCCAATCCCCGGCACCCCAAACAGTTCTGCTGCCACAACGGACATCCAGCCCTGCCCCAGCCCGGTTCTCAGCCCGGCCATAACGCCCGGCGCAGAGGCGGGCAGCACAACCTTGAACAAACGCCCCAGAAAGCTGCCATGCCCAAAAGCTGAGGCCAGTTCATACAATTCCGGGTCCACACTCCGCACCGCCGCATAAGCCGCGTAGAAATTGATCCAGAAAACGGAAATCGCGATAACAAACGTCGCGCCGGAAGTGTTCAGTCCAAACCACAAAATGGCAAACGGCACCCATGCCAGTCCCGGTACCGGACGCAGGAGATGCACAATCCCGGCCAGAAACGCATCCAGCACTGGCACCATGCCGCATAGCAGGCCCGTCAGTGCCCCCAGCACGGAGCCAAACAGCAGCCCCAGCGCGTAATGGCTCAGACTATCCAGAATAGCCTGTTGCCAGAACCCACCATGCACCTCATCCAGCCACGCCTGCCACAAAGAGCTTGGCGCAGGCACCATGCCAGACGGCAGAAGGCCGGTGCGGACCGCCGCCTCCCAGCCTCCAAAAAACACAATCAGACCAAGGCCAGACAGTGCGAAGCGCTGCCGTGGGGAAAGCGCGGTTGTCACTGTTTCAGCTGCCGCCACAAATCAAGGTCAAACAGGTCTTCCACCGGCTGCGCTTTTCTCAGCAGCCCCTGTTCCACTTCAAAGTCCTGCAACTGCTTTACGCCCTCCACAATACGGGTCGGATCGCTCACAAAACGGGACGCAGAGCCTTCCAGCGCTTTTTTCAGAACATCTTCACTCAGAATGCCGCCGCCGAGCGCCTTGGTCACAAACGGCGCGGCCTCATTCGGATGCGTGGCCAGAAGTGTTGTGGCGCGCACAAACAGGCCAGCCAGAGCCTTCGCCCAAGCCTGACGGTCGGGGGCGTTGGGATTAACAATTGCCAGTACGGAACCGGGCTGGTCCGGCAAGAGGTCATGCCCGCTGGCGAGCGTTCTGACATCCTTCAGTCGGCTGCGCACCACCGTCAGGGCGGGCTCGCGCAGCACGGCCGCGTCCACCGCTCCAGCCAGAAACGCCTGCTGTGCCGCATCAATATCCACACCGACAATAGACACAGCAGACGTCACGGGATTGATTCCCTCCCGCTTTTGCAGCCAGAACCGCAGCAGACTGTCCGGCACAGAGCCAGAGGGCTGAACCGCAATACGCGGCAGACGAGACTGCTCCTGCTTGAATTTTTCCAGAACATTTTTCAGGGCCTCAGGAGAAAGGCCCCCTTCTGCCCCGGCAGGCAGCAATGTGCTGAGCGCCCCGCGGGACACCACTTCCAGTTCCTCAACAGAGGCTGCCGTGACCACCTTGACATCCGCGCCATGCGCCCGTGCCTGAAGCAGCGGGAGAACGCCCGCCACATAGGCATCAATCCGCCCGGAAACGAGCGCCTGAATGGCCTGCGGGCCAGACGTAAAGCGCACCAGATTCAGGTCCAGCCCGGCCTCTTTCGCCCAGCCTTCTCCATCCAGCATAAACAGCGCGGAAGAACCGAGAACAGGGATATAGCCAATCCGCACCGGTGTCCCGGCGTGCGCAGGGCTACCCAATACGGACAGAGCCAGCGCGCCCGCAACTATCAATCGGGAAAAGAACCGTTTCATTTCATCACCACGCTGAGCAAAAGCGTTTAATACCGAAGTAGTATAGTGATAAAATTCGAACGCCTGTCAACGCACCGCATGAAATGGAGATTATGCGGTTTTGTCACAGCTTCTGGAAAATGTGTTGGCGCATATAAAAACAGGGGCCGATGGAACACGGAAACCACCGTTTCATCCCTGCCCCTGCTTCTGTAGATCACTCTGTCAGGCTGTCAAAAACAGAGCCTTATCCTTGCGGATTATTCCGGCCCGGAAGACGTACGCTCTTTTTACAAACCAGACACTGTCAAACTTGAAACCAGCTTTAGCAGACCTTACTGGTTCCCGACAGCATGCATCGCGGCTTCACGATTCATCTGGTTATCTCTCTGCTCATCCCGGCGGATCTGCGCACGCGCTTCCGGAGAGACAGTAATCAGAACCGTCAGCAACGCGGAGACAACATACAGCCCGCTGAAAATCCAGATCACGCCTTCAACACCGCGCCAGCCTTCAAACCAGGTGACAATAGCCGGGCCAACCCATGTACTGGCCCCGGCACCCAGACCCAGAATGGACAGAGCAGCCGCTTTTTCACGCGGGCAGACCTGCGGCATCAGGCCAGAGAGCGGCACGAAGGACGCCAGAGACGCGCCATACAGCACCCCCATAGCCGCCGCGATGGGGAAGTTATGCGTAAAGGACAGCGGCACATAATAGAACAGCGGAACAGAAATAGCCGCACCAAGCCCGCCACCCACAGCCACAACCGTCCGCGGACCAAGCTTATCGGCCATCATGCCGGACAGCAGGTTGAAGATAATGTTGCTGAGGAACACGATGGACAGCAGTTGCAGCCACTGTTCCAGAGAAAACCCGACCAGTTTGGTAAACACGCCCGGCATAATGACCAGAAAGGCATATTCAGAAGACGTGTTGATGGTGCGCACAATGCCCGCGATCAACGTCTTCGGTTCACGCCAGATGATGCTGATTGAGCCGAACATGGCCTGCTTTAGCGTTACGTCCGACGGGCTGAGACGCTGCGTGCCACGGGGTTCATGGGTGAAGAGAAGAGCAACAAGCCCCCCAGCCATGACCAGCCCCAGAGAAGACCAGAACGTGCCCATTTCCCCAATGCGCGGAATGGCAAAGCTGGCGAACAGAGAGCCCAGCGTCGGCAGACCACCAGAAAATGCAAACCAGAACCACCCGGCGGCCGACCCAAGCTGGCGCGCAGGCGTTGCCGCGGCAATCCAGACCAGAAAGCCATAAGCAAACAGCGGATACCCAAGACCACGCGCCGTATAGGCCACCATCATCATCTGATAGTTGTTCGGCTGGAGGCCGAGCAGCAGAAACAGAACTTCAAAAACACCCCAGATCCAAAGGCCGGTCCACATGACTTTCTTCGGCCCCCAGAGGTCCGACAGAGGGCCTGAAAGCCAGGAGGAAATGGAGACAGCAACACCGTAAACGGTAAACAGCAGCGCAACCCGTGTGGAAGAATGTCCCTGCCCTTCCAGATACGGAGCCAGATACCCGGCCTCAACCCCGTCCCCGATCATGAACAGCAAAAGCCCGACAAAGCCCCAGAGTAAGGGACGCGGGATGCCCATTCTGTCTATAAGATGTGGTTTTTCCTGCTGTGTTGCTGTCTGCATCACCATGCTCTCCTTCATGCGGTGACGGCACGAAATAAAGACACCTCGCCTCATTGCGTGGGCTTCAGGCACATCACCATACGGACCTTTACGGGAGTGCTCGCAAAGACCCGAAAAAACGATTTTTTTGCTGGGCAGCCGTCAAGCGCGAGACGGAACAGACAGATCGTAAGATCTCACCCAAACAGCCATAAGGACGGAGAAAAACTCAACATCCGGGCTGATAACAACGACCACACTGGCGTGGACGCTTCTGCCAGAAAGGCAGATGAGGCCAGCATGAAGACGCTGGCCTCCCTGATCAGACTCTGGAAGCCTCAGGCTGCCAGATCGTGCTCTTCCGTCACTTCGGGACGGGGGCCGCTATCCTGGCCCTTTGCACTGATATCGCGGTCGATCAGTTCGATCACAGCCATATCAGCTGCGTCACCATAGCGGACGCCAGCACGCATCACGCGGGAATACCCACCGGTGCGGCCCTTGTAACGTTCTGCAATCGCGGAGAACAGTTTCTTCACGATCACTTCGTCACGCAGCATGGCATAAGCCTGACGACGAGCGTGCAGATCACCACGTTTGCCCAGCGTGATCAGCTTTTCGACGACGGGACGCAGTTCCTTCGCCTTGGGCAGAGTGGTCGTGATCTGCTCGTGTTTAATGAGAGCAACGGCCATGTTGCGAAACATTGCCGCGCGGTGAGAAGAGGTTACGCCGAGCTTTCTGCCGGCCATCCGGTGACGCATAGTTCAGTTCCTAGTCAATAAGATGTGGACTTAGAACGGCTCATCAAGCCGCTTTGCCAGATCTTCAATATTTTCCGGCGGCCAGGCCGGCACATTCATACCCAGAGAAAGCCCCATGGAGGTCAGGACTTCCTTGATCTCGTTCAGAGACTTACGCCCAAAGTTCGGAGTGCGCAGCATTTCCTGCTCGCTCTTCTGGACCAGGTCCCCGATATAGATGATGTTGTCGTTCTTCAGGCAGTTAGCGCTACGAACAGACAGCTCAAGCTCATCAACCTTACGCAGCAGGTTACGGTTGAAGGGCAGGTCATCCTGCGGCTCTTCAGCCTGAACCGGACGCGGCTCATCAAAGTTGATGAACAGTTGCAGCTGATCCTGAAGGATTCGGGCTGCAAGAGCAACTGCATCTTCCGGCGTGATGGCGCCGTTAGTTTCCACCGTCAGCAGCAGCTTATCAAAGTCTGTTACCTGACCAACACGGGTCGGCTCAACTTTGTAAGACACGCGCTTGACCGGAGAATAGATGGCATCAATCGGGATAAGACCGATCGGCGCATCTTCCGGACGGTTTGCAGCAGCGGGGACATAACCCTTGCCCATGTTCACCACAAATTCCATGCCCAGCTTCACACCGTCATCCAGTGTGCACAGAACCAGATCAGGGTTCATGACTTCAATGTCATGCCCGGTCTGGATCTGGCCGGCACGCACTTCACCGGGGCCTGTCGCCGTCAGCACCATGCGCTTCGGGCCTTCTCCGTGCATACGCAGTGCAAGCTGTTTGATGTTCAGGACAATGTCCGTCACATCTTCGCGCACACCCGCAACAGAAGAGAACTCGTGCAGGACGCCGTCAATCTGCACGGCTGTAACCGCAGCCCCCTGCAGGGAAGACAACAGCACACGACGCAGGGCGTTGCCCAGTGTCATACCAAAACCGCGTTCCAGCGGTTCTGCCACAACTGTCGCAATACGTGTCGGTTCCACGCCGGATTCGACTTCAAGCTTTTCGGGCTTGATCAGAGATTGCCAGTTTTTCTGAAGGACCAAGGTACCGGCCTTTCAATATGAAAAAACACTGCAGATCGCAGCGATTTCTCAGAAAATTAACAGAACAGCGAAAAGATGGCGGCTACACTCAGGTAGCCGCACAACCTTAATGCTTAGACGCGACGACGCTTGCGCGGGCGGCAACCGTTGTGCGGTACCGGCGTCATGTCACGGATAGAGGTAATGGAAAAACCGACAGCCTGCAGAGCGCGCAGAGCGCTTTCACGCCCTGACCCGGGGCCAGACACTTCGATTTCCAGCGTTTCCATGCCGTGTTCACGGGCCTTGCGGCCTGCGTCTTCAGCAGCAACCTGCGCCGCATACGGCGTAGACTTACGGGAGCCTTTGAAGCCCTGAGCACCGGCTGAAGACCAGGAAATTGCATTCCCCTGTGCATCAGAGATGGTGATCATGGTGTTGTTAAACGTGGACAGAACATGTGCCACGCCAGAAATAATGTTCTTGCGCTCTTTTTTACGAATACGCGGTGTAGCGGCTTTCGCCATTGTTTTTCTACCTCAGTCCCTGCCCAGAAGCCCGCAAAAGCCGTCCGGAAATCCTCAACAAATCAGATTAACGCGTGGCTTTCTTCTTACCAGCGATCGCCACAGCCTTACCCTTACGTGTACGGGCGTTGGTGTGGGTTCTCTGACCATGCACCGGCAGGCCGCGACGGTGACGGAGACCGCGGTAGCAGCCCAGATCCATCAGACGCTTGATGTTCATTGCGACTTCACGACGCAGGTCACCTTCAACGCGATAGTCGGTGTCGATCACTTCACGCAGCTTTGCGATTTCATCATCGCTCAGCTCGTTCACGCGCTTTGCATCGGCAATGCCAACCTTCTCGCAGATCTGAGCTGCCTTGGTTGCGCCAATTCCGTAAATATACTGAAGCCCGATAACAACCCGTTTGTTGGTCGGGACATTCACGCCGGCAATACGTGCCACGCTTTACACTCCTGTCGGTTCAACTCGCTGGTCGAACGCTACTGGCATCACATGGATGCATGATTTCAATCAGTGGCCGCGAAATATACCGGCCACCCGCACAAGTCAACGAAAACAGATCACTTTTTCGTGAGCTGTCACTTTCACGCCATGACAGCTTCAATGTCTGCCGTGACCTGAGCGGTCGGAAGCATTCCATTAATTTTATAAAGCCGTCCGGTTTTTTCATAAAAAGGAAGAATCGGAGCCGTCAGATTCCGGTATTCCTTCAGGCGCTCAACAACCGTTTCGCGCTTGTCATCCGCCCGCCGCTTGAATTCATGGCTTCCGCATACATCACACTCACCTTCCTTTTTAGGAGGCTTGGAGACTTCGTTATACGTCGAGCCACACTTGCTGCACGTAAAGCGTCCGGAGATTCGGTCTGCCAGAATGTCTTCATCAACATCCAGAAACAGAACCACATCTATTTTTTTATTTTCGGCAGAAAGCATCTTATCCAGCGCATCTGCCTGCCCAAGAGTGCGCGGGAATCCATCCAGGATGAATCCCTTTGCACAGTCAGGCTGCCCGATGCGGGAATGCAGCATGGCGATAATCAACTCATCAGGCACCAGTTTCCCGGCATCCATTAGAGATTTTGCCTGCTTACCAATGTCAGACCCACGCGCAACCTCGGCACGCAGCATGTCACCGGTAGAAATCTGCACCAGACCGTACTGCTCTTCCAGCCGCTTGGACTGCGTTCCCTTCCCGGCACCGGGAGGCCCCAGAAAAATCACGTTCATCGTCTGATAACCCTCTGCTTCTTGCCACCACGAGACCGCCGCATAAGCCCCTGATACTGATGCGCAACAAGATGCGACTGCACCTGCGTCACGGTATCAATAGTGACCGACACGATAATGATCAGACTTGTGCCGCCAAAATAGAAAGGCACGTTGTAACGGCTGATCAGAATCTGCGGTAACAGACACACAAGAACCATATAGGCAGCGCCAATCGTCGTCAGGCGCGTGAGAATTTTATCGAAGTAGGTTGCCGTGGCCGCACCGGGGCGAATACCCGGAATAAAGCCCCCCTGCTTACGCAGGTTATCCGCAGTTTCCGCCGGGTTAAACGTGACTGCCGCATAAAAATACGAGAAGAACACGATCATGGCGGCGTAGAACAGCATATAGAGCGGCTGCCCCTGCCCCAGCTCTTCACCCAGAAACGACAACCAGCCCGGCATAGACTTACCGTTCATGAAGCCGGAGATGGTGACCGGAATCAGAAGCACAGACGAAGCAAAAATCGGCGGAATGACGCCCGCTGTATTCACTTTGAGAGGCATGTGGGTGGTATCCCCCCCAAACATCCTCTGTCCCATCTGTCGCTTGGGATACTGGATCACAACACGCCGTTGTGCCTGCTCCATAAACACGATGAACGTAATGGTCACCGCAGCCAGAACAAGAAAGACCAGCACGAAGAAAGGCGAAAGCGCGCCCGTGTATCCGAGCTGGAACAGACTTGCCATGGCATGCGGCAGGTTGGCCACAATACCGGCAAAGATAATGAGGGAGATCCCGTTCCCGACACCTCGGGACGTAATCTGCTCACCCAGCCACATCAGGAACATGGTGCCACCCACAAGGGTGATCACGCAGGAAACCAGAAAGAACACGCCAGGGTTCACAACAGCGGATCCAGCTGCGCTATGCATACTCTCAAGCCCGACTGCAATGCCGTAAGCCTGAAATAACGCAATAAACACAGTCAAATAGCGTGTGTACTGATTGAGCTTTTTCCGCCCCTGCTCACCTTCTTTTTTCAAGGCTTCCAAAGAAGGAACTGCCGTGGACATCAACTGCACGATAATCGAGGCAGAAATGTAAGGCATGATATTGAGGGCAAAAACGGTCATACGCCCAAGCGCACCACCGGTGAACATGTTGAACATGCCCAGAATGCCACCCTGATGCTGAGCCAGAAGCTGCCCCATCACCGTCGCATCCACACCCGGAACCGGAATGTATGTGCCAAGACGGTAAATAATCAGCGCACCAAGCGTGAACCAAATCCGCTTTTTGAGTTCGGTTGCCTTGGCAAAGGAGCCCACATTGAAGTTGGCAGCCAACTGTTCGGCCGCGGAAGCCATGCATCCGTCCTTTCACACAAACAGCGCCACCACATAACGCGGGACGCTGTCATGATAGTCTAAGAGTTAACCCAGACCACATCTGGAGAAGTATCAGCCAGAAGAACAGTACAGGACTGCCCTTCTGACCAAAACATCAGGATGCGCTGGCTTCAGCAGCCTTAGGAGCCACCAGGACCTTGATGGACCCGCCAGCTTTCTCAATAGCTGCAACTGCAGAAGCAGAAGCACCAGACACTTCGAACGTGACAGCGCGGGTCAGTTCGCCTTCTGCCAGAATACGCACACCAGCATATTTGCCCGTGCCGACCAGACCAGCAGTTTTCAGCGTTTCTTCCGTCACTGTCGTGCCAGCTTCAAGCTTGCCATCAGCGAAGGCTTTTTCAATCGCACCGAGGTTAACCGGAGCATAAGCCTTACGGAAGATGTTTTTGAAGCCACGCTTCGGCAGACGACGATAAATCGGCAGCTGACCACCTTCAAAGCCGTTCAGGGACACGCCTTCACGTGCTTTCTGCCCCTTCACACCTTTACCGGAGGTCTTGCCTTTACCAGAACCGATACCACGACCGAGACGCTTTTTGCGATAACGAGAGCCTTCGTTATCACGCAGTTCGTTCAGATTCATATCAATCCTCCACCTTCACGAGGTGGGCCACCTTACGGACCATACCACGGGTTGAAGGGGTATCTTCCAACACCCGCTCACGCCCGATCTTGTTCAGACCGAGACCCACAAGGGTCTCTTTCTGGCCAGGCTTGCGGCCGTTACCGGACGCAATCTGAATGACTTTGAAGGTCTTAGCTTCAGACATCTGCAGCCTCCACACCTGAAGCAGCCTGATCGCGCTTACCGAAGATTTCAGCAACCTTCTTACCGCGACGGTTTGCAACAGAACGAGGGCTTGCACAACGCTCAAGCGCCGCAAACGTCGCTTTCACCATGTTGTGCGGGTTACGCGTCCCGAGGGACTTGGCAACCACGTCATTGATGCCCAGGCTTTCAAAAACAGCGCGCATCGGGCCGCCGGCAATGATCCCCGTCCCTGCTTCAGCAGAGCGCAGAACAACCTTACCAGCACCGAAGTGACCAGTCACATCGTGATGCAGCGTGCGGCCTTCCTTCATCGGCACGCGGATCATGCCACGCTTGGCACGTTCCGTCGCCTTACGGATAGCTTCCGGCACTTCACGGGCTTTACCAGCACCATACCCAACGCGGCCTTTCTGGTCACCAACGACAACCAGAGCAGCGAAGGCAAAGCGCCGACCACCCTTAACAACCTTAGCAACGCGATTGATGGTGACCAGTTTATCAACCAGTTCATCGCCTTCGCGTTCGCGATCACGGCCGCCTCGACCGCCTTCTCTTGGTTCACGAGCCATTACGTGATCCTTTCCTCAGAAGGAGAGACCGCCCTCGCGGGCAGCCTCCGCCAGGGCTTTCACGCGCCCATGATAAAGATACGACCCCCTGTCGAAAACAACCTGGGAGACGCCGGCAGCCACAGCACGCTGCGCAACAAGTTTACCAACAGCGCCAGCGCTGTCCTTGTTGGCACCGGTCTTCAGAGACGAGCGCAGTTCTTTATCCAGGCTGGAAGCGGCAGCAAGGGTGCATCCGCGCACGTCATCAATGACCTGCGCATAGATGTTCTTGCCAGACCGGAAGACCGACAGACGCGGACGACCACCAGCCTTGCGACGGAGCTGAAAACGCAGGCGAGCACGCCGACGGTTCCGCAGTTCCTGCTGAGTGCTCATTATTTCTTCTTGCCTTCCTTGCGACGAATGGTTTCCGTCTCATAACGCACACCCTTGCCTTTATAGGGCTCAGGCTTACGAAAATTGCGAATATCAAGAGCAACCTGCCCAACGCGCTGCTTGTCGATACCTTCGACAAGGATAGCTGTCGGACGCGGCGTGGAGATCTTGATACCCTGCGGGATCGGATAAACCACGTCGTGAGAATAGCCCAGGTTCATCACAAGATTAGAACCCTGCACAGCAGCACGATAACCGGTGCCGTTGATCTCAAGAGCCTTTGAGAACCCTTCAGAAACACCTTTGATCGCCGTTGCAATCAGAGCGCGGGTTGTGCCCCACATCATACGAGCCTGCGCTGCAGTCCCAACCGGACGCACCGCGACTTTCCCGTCTGAAATTTCCGCTTCAATGTGAGAGGAAAGCGGCAGAGCGAGTTCGCCCAGCTTTCCCTTCGCCTTGAAAACACCGTCTGCAATCGAGACAGTCACCCCTGCGGGAACATCAACGGGATATTTGCCTACACGTGACATGTATCCCTCCTCAGAACACGCGACAGAGGACTTCACCGCCAACATTGGCAGCGCGAGCCTCGACATCAGACAGAACACCACGCGGTGTGGACAGGATCGAAACCCCGAGACCAGCACGCACCCGCGGCAACTCTTTAATTTTGGAATACACACGGCGGCCCGGACGGGACACGCGGTGAATTTCCTTAATAACCGGCTCGCCTTCGGAATATTTCAGCTCGATATGGAGCTGAGTGATGCCTTTGCGAATTTCTTCGTGTGAGTAGCCACGGATGTAGCCTTCACGCTGCAGGGCATCAAGAACATTCGAACGCAGCTTGGAAGCCGGCGACACGCAGGACACATGGCGTGCACGCTGCGCGTTACGAATACGGGTGAGCATATCACCCAGCGGATCAGAAAGTGACATTGTGCGCCCTTACCAGCTAGCTTTGACCAGGCCCGGGATCTGCCCGTTTGAAGCCAGATCACGCAGTGCAATACGGCACAGCTCAAACTTGCGGTAGTTACCGCGAGAGCGTCCCGTAAGTTTGCAACGGAGACGGACACGTACGCGTGAACCATTCCGCGGCAGTTCAGCCAGCTTTAAAGACGCATCAAACCGATCTTCTACAGGAAGCGAGCGGTCCATCACAATGTTCTTCAGCGCCGCACGCTTTTCCTTGTCGCGCGCAGCCATGCGTGTCCGCTTGGCATTACGCGTGATGGCAGAAGTCTTAGCCATATAATTTTATCCTCCGGAACCCTTCGAAAACCTTCGATGGTTTTCCAAGACAACAACACCTGGTGACAGGTAACCTATTTCACTCAGGCAGCAAAGGGGAGATCGAACGCTTTAAGAAGCGCCTTAGCTTCAGCATCCGTCTTTGCGCTCGTCACAAACACCACGTCCATCCCGCGAACTTCGTCTACTTTATCGTAGTCGATTTCAGGGAAAACGATCTGTTCTTTCAGACCAAGAGCGAAGTTACCACGTCCGTCGAACCCCTTGTTAGCCGGCAGACCACGGAAATCGCGAATGCGGGGCATTGCGATCGTGACCAGACGATCAAGGAATTCATACATCTGCGCACGGCGCAGCGTAACCTTACAACCGATCGGCAGACCTTCACGGATTTTGAAGCCCGCGATGGCTTTCTTTGCAACAGTTTTAACCGGCTTCTGACCTGCAATAAGCGTCATTTCAGCAACGGCAGCGTCCAGTTTCTTCTGGTCGCCTGCAGCTTCACCAACGCCCATGTTCAGGACAATTTTTTCCAGCCGAGGAACCTGCATGATGTTTTTGTAACCAAACTGTTCACGCAGTTTAGCGCGCAGTTCAGCTTCATAACGTTCCTGCATACGAGGAACGGAACGAACGCCCTTAGACTCACTCATTCTCGCCCCCTCAGCCTTCAATCACTTCGCCGGTTGCTTTTGCAACACGAACTTTCCGCCCGTCTTCCAGAACACGGAACCCAACGCGGGTCGGCTTCTTGGAGGCCGGATCGACCAGTTTCAGATTCGACAGATGAATCGGGGCTTCACGCGTGATGATGCCGCCTTCTTCACCCATACGCGTTGCTTTCTGGTGACGCTTAACAAGCGCTACACCACGAACAATCGCGCGATTTTCAGCCGGACGGACGGAGAGAACTTCACCCTGAGTTCCTTTGGAGGAACCCGTGATGACAACAACCGTATCGCCTTTTTTAATGCGAGCAGCCATTTATAGAACCTCCGGCGCCAGAGAGATAATTTTCATGAACTTGCGCGCACGCAGTTCACGAACAACCGGACCGAAGATACGGGTGCCGATCGGCTCCTGCTGCTTGTTGATCAAAACAGCAGCGTTCTTATCAAAACGGATCGCGCTCCCGTCGGGGCGGCGAACCGGATAAGAGGTACGCACGATAACAGCTTGGTGCACGTCGCCTTTTTTCACCTTCCCACGGGGGATGGCTTCCTTGACAGACACGACGATCACGTCGCCGACCGAGGCGGACTTCCGCTTGGAGCCGCCCAGTACCTTGATGCACTGCACCTGACGCGCACCAGAATTGTCGGCCACGTCGAGGTTGGTCTCGGGATGGATCATGAACTAGATATCCTTACCTTACGCTGACACGCCAGCGGAGGACGCATCAACGACCTCACCATTGCGCGCCACCACGGCCCACGTCTTGCGCTTGGAAATCGGCGTGCATTCAATGATGCGCACGCTATCGCCCACTTTGCAGACATTCTCTTCATCATGCGCCGCATATTTTTTAGAGCGACGAATGAACTTCTTATACAGCGGGTGCATGACGCGACGATCGACAAGAACCGTAACGGTCTTGTCCATTTTGTCGCTGGTCACACGCCCGGTAAGGACGCGCCTTGGCATCGTCCAACTCCCTTCAGGAAATGGCGGCAGATGTTTTAGCACCCGCCGCAGTCTTCTTTGTATTCTGCGCATCAATCGTCTTGATGCGCGCAATTTCACGACGGACCACACGAATGCGGCTCTGGCCCTCGTTCTGCCCGGTTGCCTGCTGGAACCGGAGATTGAGCTGCTCACGCTTCAGCTCAAGCAGAAGTGCGTTCAGTTCGTCGGCCGTTTTGGCACGCAGGTCAGCGGGCTTTGTTGCCTTCGCCATCTTACGCATCTCCAATTCGGGTCACAAATTTTGTCTTGATCGGCAGCTTTGCTGCGCCGAGAGCCAGCGCTTCACGCGCGATCTCGGGCGGCACGCCTTCGATTTCAAACAAAATGCGACCGGGTTTCACACGGGCCACCCAGTATTCGGGAGATCCCTTGCCCGAGCCCATACGCACTTCTGCAGGCTTTGTCGAGACCGGAAGGTCAGGAAAAATACGAATCCACACGCGACCTGCACGTTTCATCGCTCTGGTGATAGCCCGACGAGAGGCTTCAATCTGCCGTGCGGTGATACGTTCGGGCTGAAGAGCCTTCAGACCAAACGTACCGAAGTTGAGCGTCGTGCCGCTTTTGGCCAGGCCGTGAATACGACCTTTGTGAGCCTTACGGAATTTAGTTCGCTTCGGAGAGAGCATTGTCTTCTATCCTTCGCCTCAGCGCTGAGGGGCCTGCTCGGCCGCCCGGCGGTCCTGAGCCAGTGGGTCATGGGCCAGGATCTCACCTTTGAAGATCCACACCTTCACACCGCAAGCACCATACGTGGTCTGTGCAGTCGCCGTCCCGTAATCGATATCTGCACGGAGCGTATGCAGGGGCACACGTCCTTCACGATACCATTCGATACGGGCGATTTCTGCACCGCCAAGACGGCCGGAGCAGTTGATCCGGATACCCTGTGCGCCAAGACGCATAGCGGACTGCACGGCGCGCTTCATGGCGCGACGGAAGGCCACACGGCGTTCGAGCTGCTGCGCAATGTTGTCAGCAACCAGCGTGGCGTCGATTTCCGGCTTGCGGATCTCAACAATATTAAGAGCCACTTCCGTACCGGCCATTTTGGTCAGCTCTTTACGCAGAGCGTCAATGTCCTGACCTTTTTTACCGATCACAACGCCCGGACGTGCTGCATAAATCGTAACGCGCGGCTTTTTGGCCGGACGTTCGATCACAACGCGGGACACACCAGCACCAGACAGCTTACGACGCAGGAAAGCGCGCAGCTTCAGGTCAGCGTGCAGCAGACGAGAATAGTCGGAGTCAGCGTACCAACGGCTATCCCAGGTGCGATTGATTCCGAGCCGCAGCCCGATTGGATTGACTTTATGTCCCATACGTCAGGCTGCCTTCTGCTCAGGAGAAGCTGCTTCGGGCTGCGGAGCCCGTTCTGCAACAACAATCTTCAGATGGCTGAAGAATTTTTCCACACGGGCGGAACGACCACGGCCACGCGCATGGAAGCGACGCATGACAATGGACTTCCCGACTTCAGCCGTCTTCACAACCAGCTGGTCAACGTCCAGCTGGTGATTGTTCTCAGCATTTGCAATCGCGCTTTCCAGAGTCTTTTTGACTTCCTGGGCAATGCGACGCTTGGAGAACGTCAGGGTTGCAACAGCCTGAGACGCGGGCTTGTTGCGGATCAGACCGGCAACAAGGTTCAACTTGCGGGGACTAACCCGGATGTTGCGCGTGATCGCCTGCGCTTCTGTTTCCGCGAGCGTGCGCGGATGCTTCGGCTTGCTCATCTTAGCCCCGCTTCGACTTCTTATCGGCCCCATGCCCGTGGAACGTACGGGTGGGAGAAAATTCACCGAACTTGTGTCCGACCATATTCTCCGTCACCTGCACAGGCAGGAACTTCTGACCATTATAAACACCGAACGTCAGACCAACGAACTGCGGAAGGATCGTAGAACGACGTGACCAGATTTTGATCACTTCGTTACGACCCGACGCGCGGGACGTTTCAGCTTTGCTCAGCAGATACCCGTCGACGAACGGGCCTTTCCAGACGGAACGTGCCATCTTCTATTGCCCCTTACTTGCCGGTCTTCCGACGACGGATAATCAGACTGTCCGTACGCTTGTTGACCCGAGTTTTGTAACCTTTGGTCGGCTTGCCCCACGGCGTAACCGGATGACGGCCACCAGAGGTGCGGCCTTCACCACCACCATGCGGATGGTCGACCGGGTTCATCACAACGCCGCGGTTATGCGGGCGACGACCCAGCCAGCGCGCACGGCCAGCCTTACCAATGTGCTGGTTCATGTTGTCCGGGTTGGAGACAGCCCCAACCGTTGCCATGCATTCACCACGCACAACACGCAGTTCACCAGACTGCAGCTTGATCTGCGCATAGCCGGCATCTTTACCGACCAGCTGCGCATACGTCCCGGCAGAGCGGGCCAGCTTGCCACCGGCACCCTGCTTCAGTTCGATGTTATGCACGATCGTACCAACCGGAATCGCTGCCAGCGGCATGGCGTTACCCGGCTTGATGTCAACGCGAGCGCCAGCGATGACATTGTCACCCACTTTCAGACGCTGCGGAGCCAGGATGTAAGCCAGCTCACCATCTTCGTACTTCACCAGCGCAATGAAGGCGGTACGGTTGGGGTCATATTCCAGACGCTCAACCGTGCCCAGCACGTCAAATTTGCGACGTTTGAAGTCGACATAACGGTAAGACTGCTTGTGCCCGCCGCCACGGAAACGAGACGTTGTGCGACCGTTGTTGTTACGACCGCCCGTCTTGTTTTTACCTTCCGTCAGCTGCTTGACCGGCTTGCCCTTCCAGAGGTCGGAACGATCAATCAGAACCGTACCACGAAGGCTCGGCGTGACGGGATTAAAGTGCTTCAGTGCCATTTGTTCCTACCCCACGTCACGCCAGTTTAGCGGTAAGGTCAATGGACTGACCTTCCGCAAGCTGGACGAACGCCTTCTTGATATCAGAACGCTGCCCCAGACGCCCCTTGAAGCGCTTGGTCTTGCCCTTCTGGACAAGCGTGTTAACGCCAACAACCTTGACGCCGAACAGTGTTTCCACAGCCACTTTGATTTCAGGCTTGGTTGCAGAAATCGCAACCTTGAAAACAACCTGATTCTTCTCTGAAAGCGCGGTTGCTTTCTCGGTGATCAGCGGAGAACGAACAATGTCGTACATCGCTTCCCGGGAAAGACGCTCGGCTTTCTTGCGCAGAGCAAGAATGTTCGTCATGCCAGGCGCTCCTTCAGACCCTCGAGGCCAGCCTGCGTAATCGCCAGGACCTCGTGATTAAGAATGTCATAAACATTGGCGCCAATTGTCGGCAGGATATCAATGCGCGGCAGGTTGCTTGCAGCGCGCAGAAAGCCTTCGTCAACAGAGGCATCAACAATCAGGGCAGATTTCCAGCCGAGCGTTTTCAGCTTTGCAGCCAGTTCGCTCGTGCGGGCCACACCAGAAGCAGACTGAAGGACAACCAGCTTGCCTTCTTTTGCTTTCTGGGACAGCGCAGAGATCAGACCCAGACGGCGAACCTTCTTGGGAAGGTCATATCCGTGGTCACGCACAACCGGACCATGGACTGCGCCACCGGTACGATACTGCGGTGCACGAAGAGAACCCTGACGGGCGCTACCTGTGCCTTTCTGGCGGTACGGCTTCTTGGTCGTGCCGGACACTTCGCCCATGCCTTTGACCTTGTGCGTACCAGCGCGGCGCTTGGCCAGCTGCCAGTGAACAACGCGCGCCATGATGTCATTGCGCGGCGCGACAGCAAACAGCGCTTCGGGAAGCGTTGCAGAACCTGCGGTGCCGTTATCAAGCGTTTTGATTTCGATTTCCATGACCTCAGCCCTCCGCCGTCACGAGAGCGGCCGGATACGGCGCATCGACATGGCGGGCTTTTTTAATTGCATCACGGACCAGAACGACACCGTTTTTAGCTCCGGGAACGGAACCACGGATCATGATCAGGTTCTTTTCCGGATCGATCGCAGCAATTTCAAGATTCAGCGTGGTAATACGCTCATCGCCAAGGTGACCGGCCATCTTCTTGTTCTTGAAGGTCTTGCCCGGATCCTGACGGTTACCGGTAGAACCATGTGAACGGTGAGAGATGGACACGCCGTGGGAGGCTTCCAGACCGGCAAAGTTCCAGCGCTTCATGGCGCCTGCGAACCCTTTACCCTTGCTGGTACCCGTCACGTCGACTTTCTGCCCCACAACAAAGTGAGCTGCGGAAAGAGAAGCGCCGATATCCAGCGTAGCATCATCAGCTACACGGAATTCAACCAGCTTCTTCTTCGGCTCAACCTGCGTGCGGGCAAAATGGCCACGGTTAGGTTTAGAGACATTTTTTACCTTGGCTTTGCCCATACCAAGCTGAAGGGCCGTATAGCCATCCCGCTCCTGAGTACGGACGTCCACCACCTGCACGGAATCCACATGCAGGACGGTAACGGGCACATGTGTGCCATCTTCCTTGAACAGTCGGGACATACCCAACTTTTTTGCGATCAATCCGGTGCGCATCGTCTGGACCTTAAAGTTTGATCTCGACATCCACGCCAGCGGCGAGGTCGAGTTTCATGAGAGCGTCCACGGTCTGCGGAGTCGGCTCGACAATGTCGAGCAGGCGGCGATGAGTCCGAATTTCGAACTGCTCGCGACTTTTCTTATCCACGTGGGGAGAACGGTTCACTGTAAACCGCTCGATATGCGTCGGCAGCGGGATAGGACCCCGAACCCGCGCACCCGTACGCTTCGCCGTATTGACGATCTCTTTCGTGCTGTTATCGAGAACACGATGATCGTACGCCTTCAGGCGAATGCGGATGTTCTGGTTGTCCATTGTTTCTTAGTCCAACACTTTACTGGTCCGGGGTAACCCGGCCGCCAAGTAAGACCCCGACCGAAGACTCGGCCGGGGCCATCCAGTCCTAGGCTTCTAACCGATTAGTCGGTGATAGAAGCAACCACGCCGGCACCAACGGTGCGGCCACCTTCACGAATAGCGAAGCGCAGGCCTTCATCCATGGCGATCGGAGCGATCAGCTCAACATCCATGGCGCAGTTATCGCCCGGCATGATCATTTCCGTGCCTTCCGGCAGGTGAACAACGCCAGTGACGTCGGTCGTGCGGAAATAGAACTGCGGACGATAGTTGGTGAAGAACGGCGTGTGACGGCCACCTTCATCCTTCGTCAGGATGTATGCTTCAGCTTTAAACTTCTTGTGCGGGGTGATGGAACCCGGCTTAGCCAGAACCTGGCCACGCTCCACGTCTTCACGCTTCGTGCCACGCACCAGCGCACCGATGTTGTCACCAGCTTCACCGCGATCAAGCAGCTTACGGAACATTTCAACGCCCGTAACGGTCGTCTTAATGGTGTCCTTCAGGCCGACGATTTCAACTTCGTCACCCACGTTCACAACACCACGTTCGACACGGCCCGTCACCACGGTGCCACGACCGGAGATGGAGAACACGTCTTCGATCGGCATCAGGAACGGACGGTCAACCGGACGTTCCGGCTGCGGGATGTAGGAGTCAACTGCATCCATCAGGTCACGAACGCGGTTTTCGCCGATTTCCGGATCACCATCTTCCAGAGTAACCAGAGCAGAACCCTTGATGATGGGGATTTCGTCGCCCGGGAACTGGTAGGAAGACAGAAGTTCACGAACTTCCATTTCAACCAGCTCAAGCAGTTCCGGATCATCAACCTGATCAACTTTGTTCAGGAAGACAACCAGAGCCGGCACACCGACCTGACGAGCAAGCAGGATGTGCTCACGGGTCTGCGGCATCGGGCCATCAGCTGCGGAAACCACGAGGATAGCGCCGTCCATCTGCGCTGCACCCGTGATCATGTTCTTCACGTAGTCAGCATGTCCGGGGCAGTCGACGTGTGCGTAATGACGGTTGGCCGTTTCATATTCCACGTGAGCCGTGGAGATGGTGATGCCACGAGCGCGCTCTTCAGGAGCAGCGTCAATCTGGTCATACGCCTTGAACTCAGCGCCACCAGCTTTCGCCAGCGTTTTGGTGATGGCGGCCGTCAGAGACGTTTTACCATGGTCAACGTGGCCGATGGTGCCGATGTTGCAGTGCGGTTTATTCCGCTCAAATTTAGCCTTAGCCATTTCTCTACTCCATACCCCGAAAATTTATCGGGATGCAGTTTTTAATAAGTCCGCTCTCACTCCACAAGGAGTGAATGCCATACTCAAAAGATTACCAGCGATAGTGGCTGAATGCCTTGTTGGCTTCGGCCATGCGGTGGGTATCTTCACGCTTCTTAACAGCAGCGCCACGGTTGTTCACGGCATCCATCAGCTCGTTAGACAACCGGTCCTGCATGGTGTTTTCGCCCCGCTTGCGGGAAGCGTCGATCACCCAGCGAATGGCCAGCGCCTGACGGCGTTCAGCGCGAACTTCAACAGGCACCTGATAGGTCGCACCACCAACGCGGCGAGAGCGAACTTCTACTGCAGGCTTTACGTTATCCAGAGCATTGTGGAACAATGCAATCGGATCCGCAGAAGCTCCACTCCGGCGAACCATCGCCTCGAGAGCTCCATAAACAATCCTCTCCGCAGTGGATTTTTTGCCATCATACATCAGAGCGTTCATGAAACGCGTAATGACAATATCTCCGAACTTCGGATCAGGAAGAATCTCACGCTTAACAGCGCGGTGACGGCGGCTCATACCTTAACTTCCTCTTACTTCGGACGCTTCGCGCCGTAGAGCGAACGCCGCTGACGACGCTTAGCAATACCCTGGGTATCCAGGACACCGCGAAGGATGTGATAACGCACACCCGGAAGATCCTTTACACGACCCCCACGGATAAGCACGACGCTATGTTCCTGAAGGTTGTGACCCTCACCCGGAATATAACTCACCACCTCATAGCCGTTCGTCAGACGCACCTTTGCAACTTTACGCAGTGCGGAGTTCGGCTTTTTCGGCGTCGTCGTATAAACACGGGTGCAAACACCACGTTTCTGGGGGCAGCTCTGCAGTGCGGGCACTTTGTTGCGCTTGACTGCAGGCTTGCGCCCCTTGGCAATGAGCTGGTTGATGGTCGGCATGCGCCTTTCCCGATCCTTACACAGTTCGGCCGGCTAGCCTTTTTATCGGCTGCCGACTGTCATTTGAAAAACCCACCAGGCAACAACACCCGTGTGGGGCTATCTAGGCATCCGGCTCTTACTTCCAACCGGAAGCCAGCCGCATGCTTACACAAGAATTACGAATTTACCTCCGCTCCGGCACGGGAGCAGAAGCTGAGGGCTGCTAACTACCTCTCCCCCCCCCTTAAGTCAAGCGCGGTACGCGATTCTTAACCACGAAAATGTAAAGAAGCCCTCACATAAAAAAAGGGACCAGAGCATAACTCTGATCCCTCTTCTTCTTATGCCTTAGCGGCGCGCGCTGCGTTACTCCGCAGCGGAGCGCCCGACACGCTGCCGGTCCTGAGACGCTGCGATTGCACGCAGACGGTTCATGACACTGCCCGTCCCTGCCGGGATCAGACGGCCGACAATGACGTTCTCTTTCAGACCGTTCAGAGTATCCACCTTCCCTGCGGTAGCAGCCTCTGTCAGGACACGCGTGGTCTCCTGGAAGGATGCGGCAGAGATGAAGGACTGCGTCTGCAGAGAGGCCTTGGTAATACCCTGCAACACCGGCATCGCCACCGCAGGGCGCTCACCAGCATTCATACGCTTGGTATTTTCGGTCTCGTACTCAATCCGGTCAACGGTTTCACCAATGAGGTACGTCGTGTCACCCGGCTCCAGAATTTCGACCTTCTGGAGCATCTGACGCACGATAACCTCAATATGCTTATCGTTAATCTTCACACCCTGAAGACGATAAACATCCTGAATTTCGTTCACGAGGTAATCGGACAGAGCCTCAACCCCCATGACCTTCAGAATATCATGCGGCACGCGAGGACCATCGACCAGCGGATCGCCCTTTTCGACGAAGTCGCCTTCCTGAACAGACACGTGCTTGCCTTTGGGTATCAGATATTCCGTCTCTTCGCCCGTCTCATCATTCTTCACGATGACACGACGTTTGGACTTGTAATCTTTCCCAAATTCAACACGGCCTTCCATTTCCGCGATAATCGCATGGTCTTTCGGGCGACGAGCTTCAAAAAGCTCGGCAACACGCGGCAGACCACCGGTAATATCACGGGTCTTGGACCCTTCACGCGGCAGACGTGCCAGCACGTCACCCGCATGAACTTCGGCACCGTTTTCCACAGACAGCAGGGATTCAGGTGGCAGGAAGTAACGGGCATCGTTCCCGTTATCCAGCTTGATCACCTCGCCCTTGGCGTCCTTCAGTTGCAGACGCGGACGCAGGTCAACGCCCTTCCCTGCCTGCTTGTAGTCCACCACGGTTTTTGCTGTCAGGCCTGTCACCTCATCCATACGCTCAACGAGCGTAATGGAGTCAATCAGGTCCAGATACTCAACCTTACCGGCTTTCTCAGTAATGATCGGCAGGGTGTAGGGGTCCCACTCGGCCAGCTTCTGTGCACGCGTGACTTCCGCACCTTCCGTCGTAAGCAGTCGCGCACCATACGGCACACGATAACGGGCTTTTTCAACCCCGGCTTCGTCGGTCAGCAGGATTTCACAGTTACGGGCCATGACAACCGGCACGCCCTGACTGTTCTGCACGACGTTGCGGTTACGGATAACCACTTTACCATCACGAGACGCTTCGATCATGGACTGCTCAGCACCACGCTGCGCCGCACCACCGATATGGAAGGTACGCATGGTCAGCTGTGTGCCCGGTTCACCGATGGACTGTGCTGCAATAACGCCAACAGCTTCACCAATGTTGACCGGCGTGCCGCGTGCCAGATCACGGCCATAGCAGTGACCACATACGCCAACACGGCTGTCACAGGTCAGCACAGACCGAATCTGCACCGTTTCCACACCGGAGCTTTCAATGCGTTCCGCATCGGCTTCATCAATCAGGCAGTTGCGCGGGGCAACAACCTTACCGGAAGCCGGATCGATCACATCAGCAGCCAGTGTACGACCAAGAATCCGCTCGGACAGAGAAGAAACAACTTCACCGCCGTCCATCACGGCACGAATGGTCAGGCCGCGCTCAGTGCCGCAATCGTTTTCAACGATGATGCAATCCTGTGCCACGTCAACCAGACGACGCGTCAGATACCCGGAGTTTGCGGTCTTCAGAGCGGTATCGGCCAGACCCTTACGTGCACCGTGGGTAGACGTAAAGTAATCGAGAACCGACAGACCTTCTTTAAAGTTCGCAATAATCGGCTGTTCAATAATCTCACCAGACGGCTTGGCCATCAGACCACGCATACCGGCAAGCTGCTTCATCTGAGCCGGTGACCCACGAGCCCCGGAGTGGCTCATCATCCACACGGAATTGATGGGCTTGCCGATTTCCTGACGGGAAATCTCTTTGGTCATAGCGGCCTGCACTTCGTCCGTGCAGCGTGACCAGGCGTCAACCACCTTGTTGTAGCGTTCGCCAGCCGTGATCAAACCGTCCTGATACTGCTGTTCGAACTCCTTGACTTCAGCCGCGGTGCGGTCAACCAGCACTTTCTTTTCAGCCGGGATGATCATGTCATCCTTACCGAAGGAAATACCGGCCTTTGCAGCGTGACGGAAACCAAGGGCCATCAGGCGGTCACAGAAGATCACTGCTTCTTTCTGACCACAGTGACGATAAACCGTATCAATAACGTCAGACACGGCTTTCTTGGTCAGCTGCTTGTTGATCAGCGAGAACGGAATAGCGTCGCTCTTCGGCAGGATCTGCGCAATCAGCACACGTCCTGGAGTCGTGACGATCGTTTCATGATGCTTCTTGCCGTCTGCATCGATCGTCTCGAAACGGGCACGGATCTTGTCATGTAGTTTCAGGACACCCGCGTTAAGCGCGTATTCCACTTCACCGATAGACGAGAAGGACGGCGGACCCTTTTTGGTGAGTTCACCCGTGGTGTCGTCATACTCATTCCGGTCAGGGGTTGCGCCAAATTCAGGCGTTTCAAGGCTGAGGTAATACAGACCAAGAACGATATCCTGAGATGGCACGATGATCGGCTTACCGTTTGCCGGGCTGAGGATGTTGTTGGTGGACATCATCAGCACGC
Source organism: Acetobacter sp. P1H12_c (assembly GCF_018811975.1). Taxonomy (NCBI): domain Bacteria; kingdom Pseudomonadati; phylum Pseudomonadota; class Alphaproteobacteria; order Acetobacterales; family Acetobacteraceae; genus Acetobacter; species Acetobacter sp. P1H12_c. The sequence goes on from NZ_JACRVR010000010.1 coordinate 33,393, forward strand.
GTGCTTCAAGCTGGGCCTCAAGGCTCAGCGGCACGTGCACGGCCATCTGGTCACCGTCGAAGTCCGCGTTGAACGCAGTACAGACGAGCGGATGCAGCTGGATCGCCTTGCCTTCAACCAGCACAGGTTCAAACGCCTGAATACCAAGACGATGGAGGGTCGGTGCACGGTTCAGCATCACGGGATGCTCGCGAATGACCTCTTCCAGAATATCCCAGACTTCCGGACGTTCTTTTTCAACCATCCGCTTTGCAGCTTTAATGGTTGTGGCGTGGCCGTATTTTTCCAGTTTGGAGTAGATGAACGGCTTGAACAGTTCCAACGCCATCTTCTTGGGCAGGCCGCACTGGTGCAGCTTCATTTCCGGGCCAACCACGATGACCGAACGGCCAGAGTAGTCAACACGCTTACCAAGAAGGTTCTGACGGAAACGGCCCTGCTTTCCTTTCAACATATCAGACAGGGACTTCAGCGGACGCTTGTTGGCGCCGGTGATGGCGCGACCGCGGCGACCGTTGTCAAACAGGGCGTCAACAGCTTCCTGAAGCATACGCTTTTCGTTACGCACGATAATATCGGGCGCACGCAGTTCCATCAGGCGCTTGAGACGGTTGTTACGGTTGATAACGCGACGATACAGATCATTCAGATCAGACGTTGCGAAACGACCCCCATCAAGCGGCACCAGCGGACGGAGTTCCGGCGGAATGACGGGAACCAGATCAAGGATCATCCACTCAGGGCGGGAGCCGCTTTCTGAGAAGGCCTCAATCAGCTTCAGGCGTTTGACAAGCTTCTTGCGCTTGGCTTCAGACGTCGTCTCTTTCAGAGCCTGACGCAGTTCCACCTTTTCAGCATCACAGTCGATGCGTTCCAGCACCTTCTTGATGGCCTCAGCGCCGATCCCGACTTCAATCCCTTCTTCGCCATATTCATCCATAGCGTCGAGGTACTGTTCTTCCGTCAGCAGAGAATACTGCTTGAGCGGAGACGTGCCGGGTTCAAGAACGAGATAGTTCTCGAAATACAGCACTTTTTCGAGGTCTTTCAGCGTCATATCGACCATCAGGCCGATACGGCTCGGAAGAGACTTCAGGAACCAGATATGGGCAACGGGGCTGGCAAGCTGGATGTGACCCATCCGCTCGCGCCGCACTTTTGCCAGGGTGACTTCAACGCCGCATTTTTCACAGACAATACCGCGGAACTTCATCCGCTTGTATTTGCCGCACAGGCATTCATAGTCCTTGATCGGGCCAAAAATACGCGCGCAGAACAGACCATCACGTTCCGGCTTGAATGTCCGGTAGTTGATCGTCTCGGGCTTCTTGATTTCACCAAACGACCAGGACCGGATCTGCTCAGGCGATGCGAGCTGAATCTTGATCTGGTCGAAGGTCATCGCCTGGCCGGTCTGGCCAAGAATTTTCATGAGTTCATTCATGTGCCGAAGCCCCCAAAGGGAAATGAGGAGCCGGAATCGTCATTCCGGCCTCCCCCTCAAAATAAAAACGGATGGTGCTGCTAAGGGTCACTCTTATTTGGCCCCCTGCTCCAGCTCAACATTCAGGCCAAGGGACTTCAGTTCCTTAATCAGAACGTTAAAGCTTTCCGGAATACCGGCTTCAAAGTCATCCTGCTCACGCACAATGGCTTCATAGACCTTGGTTCGACCGGACACGTCATCCGATTTCACCGTCAGCATTTCCTGCAGCGTATACGCAGCACCGTAGGCTTCCAGAGCCCAGACTTCCATTTCACCAAAGCGCTGACCACCGAACTGCGCCTTACCACCCAGCGGCTGCTGGGTCACAAGGGAGTACGGACCGATGGAGCGTGCATGGATCTTGTCGTCAACAAGGTGATGCAGCTTGAGCATGTAAATGTAGCCAACCGTGGTTTTACGCTCGAACGGCTCGCCCGTGCGCCCATCAATCAGCTGAGACTGACCAGATTTATCCACCCCTGCCTTTTCAAGCATGGCTTCAATATCCGGAATGGAAGCACCATCGAACACCGGCGTTGCAATCGGCACGCCTTTGCGCAGATTGTTGCACAGTTCGGTCAGTTCACGGTTGTCCATGTTGGCAATGGCATCGTCATAGATGTTCTGCCCGTAAACGTCTTTCAGACGGTCCAGCAGTTCCTGACGCTTTTCACCCGTGCGCTGGTATTCATCCACCAGATCACCAATGCCACGACCAAGGTTGGCGCAGGCCCAGCCCAGATGTGTCTCCAGAATCTGCCCCACGTTCATACGGGACGGCACACCCAGCGGGTTCAGCACGATGTCAACAGACGTGCCATCTTCCAGGAAGGGCATGTCTTCAACAGGCACCACGCGGGAGACGACACCCTTATTTCCGTGACGACCGGCCATTTTGTCACCCGGCTGAAGCTTACGCTTCACGGCGACAAACACCTTGACCATTTTCATCACGCCGGGCGGCAGTTCATCACCACGCTGAAGCTTTTCAACCTTGCTTTCAAAGCGGGTCTGAATTTTTGCCACAGAGGCATCAAATTCACGACGCAGCGTTTCCAGCTCAGCCATCACCTCATCAGATGCGACGACGATGTTGCGCCATGCACCACGGGGATTTTCATCCAGAACTTCGTCCGTAATTACGGTACCGGAGCGGATGCCCTTGAAGCCGGCCCCTGCGGTCTGGTCGAGCAGCTTTTCACGCAGACGGCTGTAGAAAGAGCGTTCCTGAATGGCGCGCTCGTCATCACGGTCCTTGGACAGACGTTCGATTTCGGCGCGTTCAATCGCCATCGCACGTTCGTCTTTGTCCACACCACGACGTGAGAACACGCGGACGTCGACAATGGTGCCGGTTGTGCCGGGCGGCAGACGCAGAGACGTATCCCGCACGTCAGACGCTTTTTCACCGAAGATAGCGCGCAGAAGTTTTTCTTCCGGCGTCATCGGGCTTTCGCCCTTCGGCGTGACCTTACCGATAAGGATATCACCGGGGTTCACTTCAGCGCCAACGTAGACGATGCCAGCTTCGTCCAGATTCCGCAGCGCTTCTTCACCCACATTGGGGATATCACGCGTGATTTCTTCCTGACCCAGCTTGGTATCACGCGCCATGACTTCGAATTCCTCGATATGGATCGAGGTAAACACGTCATCTTTCGCGATACGTTCGGAGATCAGGATGGAATCTTCGAAGTTGTAACCGTTCCAGGGCATGAACGCGACAAGCGTGTTCCGGCCCAGAGCCAGTTCACCCAGTTCGGTTGACGGACCATCCGCAATGATATCGCCAGCAAGAACCGTGTCACCCACATGCACCAGCGGGCGCTGGTTGATGCAGGTCGACTGGTTGGAGCGGGAATATTTCCGCAAACGATAGATATCGACACCCTGCGTGGAGCCATTGGCATCTGTTGCCCGGACAACGATACGCGCACCGTCGATCTGGTCCACAATCCCCTGACGACGGGCAACAATTGTCGCGCCGGAGTCATGAGCCACTGCGGCTTCCATCCCTGTGCCAACCAGCGGCGCATCAGAGCGCACCAGCGGCACAGCCTGACGCTGCATGTTTGAGCCCATCAGTGCGCGGTTCGCGTCATCGTTCTCAAGGAACGGAATGAGCGCGGCCGCGACAGACACGAGCTGCTTCGGAGAGACGTCACAGGCCGTCACTTCCGTCGGCGGCACGAGACGGAAGTCCCCGCCACGACGCACGGAAACCAGATCCCCCGTCAGCGTACCATCGGCACTCTGCTCAGCGTCCGCCTGTGCCACGACCAGCTTTTCTTCTTCCATGGCGGAAAGATATTTCCAGCCATCCTGAAGAACGCCGTCTTTCACCAGACGATACGGCGTTTCGATAAAGCCGTACTTGTTCACCTTGGCATAGGTAGACAGTGAATTGATCAGACCGATGTTCGGGCCTTCCGGCGTTTCAATCGGGCAGATACGGCCATAATGGGTCGGATGAACGTCACGGACTTCAAAGCCTGCGCGTTCACGCGTCAGACCACCCGGACCAAGCGCTGAGAGACGACGCTTATGCGTGACTTCAGAGAGCGGGTTTGTCTGATCCATGAACTGGCTGAGCTGGGAAGAGCCGAAGAACTCACGCACAGCAGCGGCGGCGGGCTTCGCATTGATCAGGTCATGCGGCATGACCGTATCAATATCGACAGAACCCATCCGTTCACGAATGGCGCGTTCCATCCGCAGCAGACCGACGCGATACTGGTTTTCCATCAGTTCACCAACCGAGCGAACGCGGCGGTTACCGAGGTTATCAATATCATCGACCTGACCGCGGCCGTCCTTGAGTTCACACATCACCTTGATGGTGCGCAGGATATCTTCCTTACGCAGAACGCGCACGGTGTCCGGCACATCAATATCAAGACGCATGTTCATCTTCACGCGACCGACCGAAGACAGGTCATAGCGGTCGGGATCAAAGAACAGGCCGTGGAACATGGCATCGGCGGTTTCAGCCGTCGGCGGCTCACCCGGACGCATCACGCGGTAGATATCAATCAGCGCTTCATCACGCGCCGTGTTTTTATCAACAACCAGCGTATTGCGGATCCACGGCCCCTTAGCGGCGTCAATTGCCAGAACCGGCATTTCCGTCACACCAGCTTCTTCAAGCCCGGTCAGCGTGGCTTCCGTGATTTCGTCGCCAGCTTCCGCGTAGATCTCACCCGTGTCCAGATTGACCATGTCCCGGGCAATGAAGCGGCCCAGCAGGTCGATCTCGCCCACCAGCACTTCACGGGTTTTTTCGGCAATCTTACGGACAGTACGGGCCGTCAGCTTGGCTTCTGCCTCGGCAACCACTTCCCCGGTTTCAGCATCCACCAGCGGCGCCAGCAGCTTCATGCCACGGAAAGAATCCGCATCAAACGGGCGGGCCCAGCCTTTAGCCGTCTTGGTGAAGGTAACGGTGTCATAGAAATAGGAGAGGATTTCATTATCATCCATCCCCTTGATATCCAGAGCATCAACATCACCGCCTTCTGCTGCTTTTGCCTTACGGGCAGCGGCAGAGGCCTCACCTTCCAGCGCATACAGCAGCGTGGTGACAGGCAGCTTACGCTTACGGTCGATACGCACATAGATCAGATCTTTGGCGTCGAATTCAAAATCGAGCCATGAACCACGATACGGAATGACGCGCGCGGCAAACAGATATTTGCCGGAAGAGTGCGTCTTGCCTTTATCGTGATCAAAGAACACACCCGGAGAGCGGTGCATCTGGCTGACGATAACTCGCTCGGTGCCGTTAACGATAAAGGTGCCGTTGTCGGTCATCAGGGGCATGTCGCCCATATAGACCGGCTGCTCCTTGATATCCCGGATGGAGCGGGAACCCGTATCTTCATCCACATCCCATACAATGAGACGCAGGATCACTTTCAGCGGGGCGGAATAGGTCAGCCCGCGCTGAATGCATTCTTCAACATCATATTTCGGCTCTTCAAATTCGTAGCTTACGAATTCAAGCCGCCCACGACCTGCAAAGTCGTTAATCGGGAAAACAGACCGGAAAACCTCCTGCAAACCCGTCGGTGTGCGCGCATCAGGCGACACATTCGCCTGAAGAAACGTCTCATAAGACGCGCGCTGCACATCAATCAGGTTCGGCATCGGAGCGATTTCGGGGATCCGCCCGAAACTCTTGCGAATCCGCTTCCGTCCTGTGAACGATTTGGTGATTGCGTTCATCTTCGCTCCTGCCCCGCCCTTGTCTCGGACCATCAGGCCCGCCGCGCTCTACCGCGAGCCTGATGGTCCGATCTGTAGTAACCGGCCTTCACTGAATACCGGGAAATCCCGGCATCTATACCTGCTCCGAACCGGATCCGAAACAGGCAAACGGGCAGAGGCAACACACCTCCACCCGAAAACCCTTCCATCACCCCGCTGCCCGGAGACAGCGGGAGACTGGAAAACTTATTTAATTTCGACGCTTGCGCCGTTGTCTTCAAGAGTCTTCTTGATTTTTTCGGCTTCGTCTTTGCTTGCGCCTTCTTTAATGGTCTTCGGTGCGCCTTCAACCAGGTCCTTGGCTTCTTTCAGGCCCAGACCCGTGATCGCACGGATTTCCTTAATGACGTTGATTTTCTTGTCGCCAGCTTTGGTCAGAACGACGTCAAATTCGGTCTTTTCTTCAGCCGGAGCAGCGGCAGCAGCCGGACCAGCAGCAGCAACAGCAACCGGAGCAGCAGCGGAAACGCCCCACTTTTCCTCCAGCAGCTTGGAGAGTTCAGCAGCTTCCAGAACGGTAAGAGCGGACAGTTCGTCAACGAGCTTGTTAAGATCAGCCATGATTAGACTTCCTAATATAAACACTGGTTTGCAAAGCACAACCTCCCCGATGGAAGGCCATGCGATTTCTTGAGCACGTCTTCAGATGAAGGCGTGCTTTAGGCGGCTTCCGCCTCACCCGTTTTGGCATAGGCCCCAAAAACCCGGGCAAGCTGCCCTGCCGGCGCCTGAACAACACCTGCGATACGCGTAGCGGGCGTGGAGATAAGACCCACGAGCTGCGCGCGCAGTGCATCCAGAGACGGCAGTTCGGCCAGAGCCTTCAGTCCGTTGGCGTCAAGCACCTGCGAACCAAGAGAACCCCCGACCAGCACAAGCTTGTCATTGGTTTTGGCGAACTCGACGATCACCTTTGCCACTGCTACCGGATCAGCTGCCCATGCAAGAGCAGTCGGTCCTTTAAGCATCGGCTTAATGCCGTCGAACTGGGTCCCATCCAGGGCGAGAGTTGCCAGCCGGTTTTTTGCGACCTTGTAAGTTGCACCCGCTGCACGCACTTTGCGCCGCAGATCCGTCACATCAGCTACAGTCAGACCAGCATTCTGGGTGACCACAACCATGGACGTTTCAGCGAACACGGCGGCAAGGGCGGCAACAGAGGCCTGCTTTTCCGTACGGTTCAAATCCCGTCTCCGTCTTGCTTCATCCAGCGCAAGCTGAACAAAGCGGGTTGCCCTCAGGATTTCACGAAGAAGCGTGAAACCCGCTCGCCTGTCCTTCAAACGGAATACCCGGAGCCTGCCGAAAAACAGCCTGCAACCAGCATCCCCGTCTTACACGCGCAAGCCATAAAGGCTTTTTACGGCACTGGGCCACGTGTGATCTCGGACAGGATCGGGAAGCAGCCCTAAGGCGCTTCCCTTAATGTGCCACACCGGACCGAAGTCCCGCGCAGCAGCATTTCAAACTCAGCCAGAGAAGGCTGAGGTATCGACCTGAACGCCCGGGCCCATGGTGGAAGCAAGAGCGATCTTTTTCAGATACGTTCCCTTCGCACCGGACGGACGAGCTTTCTGCACGGCATCAATGAACGCACGGGCATTTTCAGCCAGCTTTGCTTCATCGAAGGACGCCTTGCCGATGCCAGCATGCACGATACCGGCTTTTTCAGCGCGATATTCGACCTGACCGGACTTGGCTGCCGTAATAGCACCCTTAACGTCCATGGTCACGGTGCCCAGCTTCGGGTTCGGCATCAGACCGCGCGGACCGAGGATCTTACCCAGACGACCGACCAGAGCCATCATGTCCGGGGTTGCAATGCAGCGGTCGAATTCGATTTCGCCAGCCTGCACTTTTTCCATCAGGTCTTCAGCGCCAACAACGTCGGCACCGGCAGCGGTTGCTTCTTCAGCTTTCGCGCCACGAGCAAACACGCCAACGCGCAGCGTCTTACCCGTGCCGTTCGGCAGGGAAACGAAGCCACGGACCATCTGGTCAGCATGACGCGGGTCAATGCCCAGGTTGAGGGAGATTTCAACCGTTTCGTCAAACTTGGCGGTCGCGTTGCCCTTTACCAGAGCAAGAGCTTCGTCCAGCCCGTAGACCTGACCGTGTGTGACCTTGCTGCGTGCAGCGGCAATACGCTTATTCTTAGCCATGCTCTCAGCCCTCCACCGTCAGACCCATGGAACGGGCAGAGCCAACCAGCATCCGCACGGCACCATCGATATCATTGGCGTTCATGTCCTGGAATTTCTGCTCCGCGATTTCGCGCAGCTGACCCATGGTCACTTTACCAACCGCAGCAGACTTACCGACCGTCTGGCTGCCTTTGGAGATTTTGGCAGCTTTGAGCAGGAAGTGCGTGTTCGGCGGGGTTTTGGTGATGAAGCTGAACGTGCGGTCTGCATAAGCGGTGATGACGACCGGGATCGGCATACCGGGCTCAAGACCCTGGGTCTTGGCGTTGAACTCTTTACAGAACTGCATGATGTTCAGACCACGCTGACCGAGCGCGGGACCAACCGGCGGCGAAGGATTCGCCTTACCAGCGGGAATCTGAAGCTTGATGTAGCCAACAACTTTTTTGGCCATATCCGGGACTCCTCATTGTTGAACCCGGACCGCGGTTCTCACGACTGCCTGAGCCATGGTGATGGCACAGGACGAGCCTCCCGCGTTCCGATAGGAAAGGCGCGCTTACCGGTGCGCGCCGCTTATGTCAAGAGGCTGACGCATATTTGCGCCGCCGGATGTGAGGTCTGATGCAGCCGGATCAGGCTGCGTCGTGATGCCACCGAGGGGGGCTGCATGGCGCAGATTGCCATACTGCAACGGCTGGAACGGCATGATTTTATCAGACTGCGGAAGCTCGGCACGGGACCACCCGCCGCCCAGCGCGCGAATCAGCTCCACACGCGCATCCACAGCCCGCGTCTGCACCTGCACAAGCGCGATGCGGGCATTCAGGGCTGCCACCTGCGCCACAACCACGTCCAGATAGTTGGTCAGGCCGCCTGTGTAGAGCGCCATCGTCATGGTCTGGGTGTGCAAGGCTGCGGCAACCGCATTGCTCTGCTGCTGCGATTCCGTTTTCAGGCGGCTGGTGCGCGTGAGGTTATCTTCCACCTCCTGAAATGCATCCAGCACGGTGCTGCGATACAAATCTTCCTTCTCCCGGTATTGCGACCAGTTGCGCTGGAGTTCCGCGCGCCGCAAACCACCCTGAAAAAGCGGCATCAGAGCCTGCACGCCGAACTGGTACATGGAGTTGGAGAGAGACGCGAGGTCAAACCCGTTATCCATGAAGCCCGTCATGGCGTTGAAGGTAATGTGCGGATAAAACGCCGCGCGCGAGACACCAATGGCCCGATTGGCCTGCGCCATGCGCCGTTCAGCCTCCGCAATATCCGGCCTGCGCTCCAGCAACGTGGACGGCAGAGCAACCGGCGGCTGGATCTCGGCAAAGGACAGACGGGTGACAGGCGCAATATGGAATGATGCCGGGGCCTCATTCACCAGCACGGCAATGGCGTGCTCCATCACGTCACGCTGGGCGCGGACTTCGGTTTCCTGCGCCTGTGTGGTGTAAAGCTGGGTTTCCGCGCGGGAGACGTCCATCCCGGGCGCAATCGCCCCTGCCAGACGCATTTTAGTGACCTGCACGGCCGTCTGATAATACCGGATGGAATCCCGATAAACCGCGTCCTGCGCGTCCAGACCACGCAGCGTCACATAGTCACTCGCGAGTTCCGCCTGAAGGCTGAGCTTTGCCAGCGCATAGGCGGCTGCTTCCGCCTGTGTGCCCTGCTTGGCCATCCGCACCTTGTTGCGAATGGCGGACCAGAAATCCGGTTCCCACGTTGCGGTGCCCGAATACTGCTCGGACGACATATAAACCGGCCCCTGCGCCCCGACCCCACGCCATAGCCTGTGCCGGGAACCTTTATATTTTTCGCCCGAAGCCGCACCATTCACCTGCGGATACAGATGCGATTTGGCCTCCATCGCCACATCACGCGCCTGCATAAAGGCTTCTGCCCGCGCCTGAAGGTCCGGATTAAGGCGCATGGCCTGCTCTTCCAGACGGTTCAGTTCCGGGTCACCCAGCATGGTCCACCACTCCGGGCGAATGGCGTCGTCCGCCGGACGTGCAGACTGGAGCACACCGTGACTCTGCCCCCCCCACTCCGCTGGCATGGTCAGCTTTGTAGGGTTGTAGCGCGGGGCCATGTCACACCCCGACAGCATGGTGGCGAGAGACAGACCGACCAGAAAACTCCGCTTCAGTCGCAAAGGTACGGCCCGCCCTGTCATGGGCGGCCCCCTGCTTCCGTTGCGGGTTGATTATCTTCCGGCATGGCGCGGATATCATCCTTGCCCTGCTCGGTGCTCCCGGCGGGTGTCTTTTGCTCAGCCTTAGGAGCAGCAGGCTTTTTAGAGGGCATATTGTAGCCGGGGGTGCCTTTGACAATCCGCACACTCTGCCCGTCCAGCAGCCCGGCAGAGGGGCTGTTCACTACGCGGTCCGTTTTCTTGACGCCACGCAGGATCTGCACAGTGGTGCCCAGATTGGTGCCGACCGTCACGCCCACCAGATGCACATGATTGGAATCATCTACCAGCGCGACCTGCGTGCCTTCCGCCCGGAAGATAATCGCGCCCTCCGGCAGGATCAGCATATCCGGGTCACCCGGCGCCTTGAAATTGGCGGTTGCGTAGGAATTGGGCCAGAGTTCACCAGATTTGTTATCCAGCGTGAGTTCGGTCGTCACGGTACGGGTGGAGGCGTTGAAGGCCGTCGCCGTTGCCAGAAATTTCGCTTTGAAGGTGCGGTCCGGATATTGAGGAATGTTGAGATCGGCTTCCAGACGAGGCGAGATGATATCCGCATAATCCTGCGGCACCGCCACAAACACACGCATGGCATGCACATCCGCCACGCTGAACAGTTCCGTGGCATTGCCGTGGGAGTCGACATCCCCGCGGCCTGCATTGACGTAATCCCCAACGTCCGCAAAACGCGATGTCACGACCCCATCAAAGGGGGCGACAATTTTCTTGAAGCCTTCAAGGGCTGCAAATCGTTCCACATCATGCCGCGCGGCTTCAACCTGCGCCTGCTGGGCCTCGGCATTGGCCGCCTGCACATCCACTTCCTGTTGTGAGACAGCCTGCGTGCCCTGCAGGGCCTTCCAGCGTCGTGCTGTGATCTGGGCCAGTTTGTAGCGTGCCTGTGCTACGTCCAGATTGGCTTTGGCGGCTGCGTATTGCGCATCCAGTCCCGGTGTGTCGATTTCCGCCAGAACGTCGCCGGTTTTCACCACCGCGCCAAAGTCTTTGTACCACATTTTCACGTAGCCAGAGACCTGCGCGTAAATGGGTGCCTGATACCATGCGGCAATATTGGCGGGCAGAGAGAGCGTGCGGACGGAAGGCCCCGGCTGCGGATAAATAACCTGCACAGCAGGGGTCGCGTTTTCCTGCGTTTCCTTGGCCAGATGCATGAAATGCGCCTGCCGCTGCACAATGCCGATGACCGCCAGAATTATGGCGACCAGAGCAACAACGGCAATGCCGATCGTCCGTTTGCGGGAAGACGCCGCATCATGCTGTGTGGTCTGCTGCGGCTGGCCACCGTCTTCATGATACCCGCTCATGCGCCTTCTCCCTCTTCCGTCGTACTGGTCGGCTTTTTACGATTATGCAGCATGGCGAAAACACATGGCACAAACAGCAAGGTTGCAACTGTTGCCACCAGCAGGCCGCCCATGACGGCTTTACCCAGTGGCGCATTCTGAGAATTACTGAGGGACATGGGCAACATCCCGATGATCATGGCGGAAGCCGTCATCAGCACCGGGCGGATACGCTCAAATCCGGCCTCAATGGCTGCGGCAATCGCATCCCCATGTTCTTCTAGCCGCTCCCGCGCAAAGGACACCACGAGAATGGCGTTGGCCGTTGCCGTGCCCATGCACATGATGGCCCCTGTGAGCGCAGGCACGGAGAGCGTAGTGTGCGTCAGGAACAGGCTCCACGAAATCCCGGCCAGCGCGCCCGGAAGGGCCGTGATGATGATGAACGGGTCCAGCCAGGACTGAAAATTGACCACAATCAGCAGGTAGACCAGCAGCACCGACATGGCGAGACCACCGAGCAACTGCACATAGGCGCTGTTCATGGTTACAGCCTGCCCGCGCACTACCAGAGAGGAGCCGCGTGGCAGGTCCGGACGGATTTCATCAACAATACGCTCCACCTGTCGCGAGACGCGGCCAAGATCAATACCCTCGTTTGACGCGTAGATGTCAAACACCGGCATAATGTTGTAATGCGCAACTTCCCCCGGCGTCCCGGTCTGCACAATCTGGCTCAGGCCACCCAGAATCTGCGGTGTCTGGCCGGACGGATTACCGTCCCCTTTATCAACCGGGGTGATTTCCAGATCATTCATGGTTTGCAGGAAGGTCGCCGGGGTCTGGATATCAATCAGATGCGAGACGCCTGTTTTGGTATCCAGCCAGTAAACCTGTCCAACCTGCGAACTGCCGGACAGAGAGACCAGCGCGTTGTTTGCCACGTCTGATTCCGTAATACCGGTGCCCAATGCGTATGTCCGGCGCGTATTCACCCGCAGAGTGGGTGTTGTCATTGGCTGCTGGACGGATACGTCCGTCAGGCCGGTTACGTGGCGCAGGCGGTCCGCCAGACGGTTTGCAAAGCGGAAATTATCCGCAAGATTGCGGCCTGTAATCTGCACATCAATCGGGGATGGCAGGCCGAAGTTCAGGATCTTGGCGGTCAGATCCCCCGGCAGGAAGGAAATCTGCGTGCCGGGGAACTTTTCGCCCAGATTACGGCGAATCATACGGCGATATTCCGCCACCGGAGAATTCGGGTCTTTCAGGGAGACCGTCAGATCGCAATCCTGCGTGCCGACTGTGGGGGTGGGAATATAAGCCTGATTGAGCGGACTGAACGGCAGACCGCAGTTATCGACAATACTTTCCACCTGCCCCGGCAGCGTGCGTTCAATCTCATCATTCACAAGCTGGGAAATCTTGCCTGCTTCCGAGAGCTTGGTGCCCAGAGGCGCGCGCATATGAATGGCCATGGTGTCAGAATTGATTTCGGGAAAGAAATCCTGCCCGACAAAGAACAGCAGACCTAGAGACCCCAGCGAGCACAGGACAAACACCGGAATAAACGTCGCGCGCGTCGCCACCAGATGCTTCAGCAGGTTCTGGTAGTTTTGCCGGAACTGCTCAAACTTGCGCTCAAACCCTTTCTGGAACCGGCCAAAAATGGTTTTGGGTGCGACCGGACCATGCGCATGCGCCGCGACCTGCGCCGCCAGCATGTATTTCGCCATGGTCGGCACGAGGGTCCGGGAGAGAATGAAGGACGCAATCATCGCGAAGATGATGGCTTCAGCCATTGGCATGAATAGCCAGCCCGCAACACCCGTAAGCTGGAACAGCGGCATCCAGACGATACAGATACAAAGCGTGGAAACAAATGTCGGGATCACGATCTGATTGGCGGCATCGATAATCGCGGTCTCAAGATCCTTGTCCATCTCAAGATGCGCATCGATATTTTCAATCATCACGGTGGCATCATCCACCAGAATACCCACGGCCAGCGCCAGCCCGCCAAGTGTCATGACGTTGATGGTCTGCCCGGCCCAGCCCAGCCCGATAATGGAGCAGAGCATCGCAAGCGGAATGGAGGTGGCAATAATAACCGTTGAACGCCATGACCCGAGGAAGAGCAGCACCACAAGCCCGGTCAGGCAGGCGGCAGTCAGCATTTCCCGCAGCACATCCTCAACAGACTCTTTCACGAAGGTTGAGGCGTCGTTCAGGACCTTGATGCTCACGCCCTCCGGCAGGGTGCTGATAATACCGGGGAGCAGCTTCTTCACCCCGGCCACAACATCCAGTGTCGAGGCATCACCGCTCTTCATGACCACAATCAGAACGCCCTGTTGGCCTTTAACCAGCACGAGGTTGGTCTGCGGCGGGCCACCCTGATGCACCCACGCCACGTCCTGCAGGCGGACGACAGCATTCCCCACCTGTTTGATAGGCAGCATATTGAGGTCATTCATATCCCGCGGGGAGGCGTTGGTCTGCACCATCCAGTCAAACGCGCCAATTCGCTGATCACCCGCGGGCAGCACGATGTTCTGACTGTTCAGAGCTTTGGAAACATCCACGGGGGAGAGCCGGTGCGCCAGCAGTTTCACCGGGTCCAGATCGACCATCACGTTGCCGGGCTGGCCGCCATAGGGGTTCGGGATTGCCGCCCCTGCGACGGAAACCAGTGCGGGCCGGATAAGGTTGGACGACATATCGTAGATCTGTGAGGCCGTCATGGAGGTCGAGGAGACCTGCAACGTGATCACCGGCACAGAGGAGGCGTTATAGGCCAGAACCAGCGGCGGAGTGGAGCCGGTGGGCATCTGCTTGATCACGGTCTGGGAGACCGAGGTGATCTGCGTCTGCGCGACTGCCGTATCCGTTCCGGGCTGGAAGAAGATTTTTACAATCCCGCGCCCGTAATAGGACTGGCTTTCAATATGCTCGATATTGTTAACCGTCGCTGTCAGCGCGCGCTCATAGTAATACACCACGCGGCCGGACATATCTTCGGGCATCAGGCCGGTATAGGTCCAGACCACGGCCACAACCGGGATCTTGATACTGGGGAAGACGTCAGTCGGTGTCGTGAAGACACCTCTGATGCCAAACACCAGAATAAGAATGGAGAGTACCACAAAGGTATACGGCTTTTTAAGCGCCGTTACGACAATCTCATTCATACGTGGCAGCCCCTGCCGACACGTCTAAACGCCAGCATCCAGATAAATCGCTCATACCTAACTGAAATACAGATATCCCCCCTGAGCGCCAATAAAAATGCTTTTAATCTGGGGGGCTCAGGCCATGTTGTAATACAAATATAACACTGAAGCGTGTTCCGCACCCATCTGGCCCGGCATCAATCTGCACCATGGCGTCATGCAGGTGCGCAATGGCGGACACAAGGCTCAGCCCCAGTCCACTCCCCGGCACATGCCGGCTTTTATCAGACCGGTAAAACCGGGAGAGCACGGCCCCGCGCTCTTCCGGCGCAATCCCGATCCCGGTGTCGGTCACCTCCAGAGACACGGACCCAGCCTGACGGCCGATACTCACCGCCACCTGCCCGCCCTCCGGCGTGAATTTGATGGCGTTATCCACCAGATTGACCAGCAGTTCGATCAGCAGATGCCGGTCTCCGTCCAGACAGACCGGAACAACCGTCGGCTGCATGACCAGCGTGACACCTTCCGTCTCGGCAATCGGCTCATAGAGATCAACCACATCCGCACCAAGGTCATTCAGATTGACTGCCTCAAAGCCGGCGCGGCGGCGGCTACTTTCCAGTTCCGCAATACGCAGCAGCGCGGTGATGATGCCAAGGCACTGATCCAGATTATCCACCGCCCCGCTGACGGCATCTTCCAGCGCCTCACGCTCCCCGCCAGAGGCCAGTGCGCGTTCCAGTCTGGCCCGCACGCGGGAGAGCGGTGTGCGCAGGTCATGCGCGATATCGTTCCCTACTTCACGCATGCCGTCCATCAGCCGTTCCAGCCGGTCCAGCATGCGGTTTACGCTGCCCGCCAGCCGCTCCAGATCATCCCGCTCCTTCCCCGCCGGGAGGCGCTCATGAATATCCCCGGCCATAATGAGATCAATCGCCTCATGCATCTGCTTGACCCGGAACAAGGCACGGCGGCTCAGCACCATGCCCAGCAGCAGGGCGAACAGAAGAGTGGGGATGGCCGCAACCAGCGTTGCGTGCCGCAGCATAAGCTTCTGCTCCGCGAGCAGATGAAAGCTACGGCCCAGAACCAGAATATTCCCGTCCGGCAGGGTTTCAGCCAGCAGGCGCAGCGGGTAGGCCGCCCCTTCCTCCGGGTAGATTTCTACATTATGGGGCTTGCCGTCCGCCACCAGCCCTCTGGGCCAGACATGCAGGTCCCCGGCAATCAGGGCATGGCTTGCGTCAAACAGTCCGGCGCTGCTGATCACCAGCCGCATATCATCCGTGGCGCGTTTACGAATGACATATTCCAGATGTTCCGGCGTCATCTGCGCCAGCAGACGCGACTCTCCGCGCAGCAGTTCGGTCGAGCGGCGGGATTCCACCGCTTCCATCTGGGTGTAGACCAGCCCGAACTGCATCACCATCACGCCCGCCATAGCCGCCAGAGCGGCGAGGGTCAGGCGGAAGGTCGCGGTGCGGAAAAGTTCAGTCAGGAACACGCAGCAGGAACCCTGTGCCGCGAATACTGCGGATCAGCGGCTCTTCTCCGGGGGCATCCACCTTACGGCGGAGCTTGCCGATATGCACATCCACCAGATTGGTGCGCGGGATAAAGCGATATTGCCAGACATCTTCCAGCATCATGGAACGTGTCAGCACCTGCCCCGGCCTGCGCATGAGATATTCCAGCAGGCGGAACTCACGCGGCAGGAGTTCAATCTCCCGCCCGTCCCGCCAGACACGGCGTTCAATAAGGTCCATGGAAAGCGGCCCGACCCGCAGCGTGGTGCTGCGCGTATCATCCGGGCGGCGCAGCAGGGCCTCGACCCGCGCCATCAGCTCTTCCATCGCGAAGGGCTTGGTCAGATAGTCATCCCCGCCCGCCTTCAGCCCGGTCACACGGTCATCCACGGCGGAAAGGGCGGACAGCACCAGCACCGGCGTGCGGATACCGTGCTGGCGCACAGCCTCAATCACACTCAGCCCGTCCATGCCCGGCAGCAGGCGGTCCACCACCATCACATGCGCCTCACCCGTGAGAGCGGACGTCAGACCGGCATCACCCGTCTCCTCATGCCGCACCTCAAAGCCGTGACCCATCAGTTCTCCCACAATTTCCTCAGCAATGGCGCTGTCATCTTCTATCAGCAGCACCACGCCTCTGGAGTGGCCCGGCAGAGCCATGTGTGCGTCACCCGGGTTTGTGTTGATTCCTGTCTCGTCCGTCATAACTGTCCTGATGCTGTGTTCCCCGGTTCAGAGCCAGTAAATTCCATTTCAGGATTAAGCGCCACATCTTCCGTCTCCGGGGCGTCCAGTTCCCGCAGGCGGCGGCTCACCACACGGGTCCGCCTCCGGGCTTCCTCAATGGATGTTGACATGGCCTGTGCATTACGCGCCAGTTTTTCCAGCACGCCATCCATACGGATCATTTCCTGCCGGGTGGCGCCCAGCAGGCGGGCGATGGTTTCCGTCCGGTCTTCCAGCGCCAGAGTTACGTATCCCAGATGCACCGTGCGCAGCAGAGCGGGCATCAAAGCCGGGCCCATAATCATCACCCGGCAGGTGCGGCCAATTTCATCAATCAGGCCCGGAATACGCGCGGCCTCCGCGTAAAGCCCGTCAGTTGGCAGATACAGCACGGCAAATTCCACCGTGCGGGGCGGGTGGATATATTTGGTCGCAATTTTCCGTGATTCCAGCCGCAATGTGCTTTCCAGAGATTTACGGGCAGCCTTTTCAGCCACCGCATCGCCCTCCTCCACCGCGTTCAGCAGGCGTTCATATGCCTCGGTCGGGAACTTGCTGTCCACCGGCAGGACTGGCGGCGTGCTGGCGCGGACCGGCATGCGGATTGCAAATTCCACCACGTCATTCCCCGGCCCCAGCCGGACATTCGATTCGTAAGAGCCTTCAGGCAGCACATCATCCAGAATGGCTTTCAACTGAGCCTCACCCCAGCCGCCGCGGGTTTTTACGTTGCCGAACAGGCGCTTGAGATCACTGATCTGCGCCGTCATGGCCCGCACTTCCCCCATGGCTTTCTGCATGGCGCTGAACTGCTCCAGCACCCGCTGGAAGGACGTCTGCATCTGCCGCTCCACGGCCTCATGCAACTGGTCCGTCACGGCCACGCGGATGGCTGAAAGCTGACGGGCGGACGCTTCCGCCATATCCCGCAGGGCCTCTGCCTGCGCCGCCCGCACCTCCGCCTGCTCGCGCCCCATACTGCCCGCCATGCCGGCCAGACGTTCAGCCAGCTCGGAGCGCACCTGCTCAATCCGCCCGGTCATCACCCGTTCCAGCTCGGCCAGATGGGTTCTCTGATGCGCGGCTTCCGTCCGGGCCGCGGCAGTTTCCTGCTCCATCAGCACGTAAAGCCGGGCCAGCAAATCCGCGTCCGCGCTGCCCTGCCCCCGGCCTGCGCCGCGGCCTCCAGCACCCAGCAGCCACGCCAGCACAGCCCCCAGCGCAAGTGCCCCCAAAGCCACAACAGCCAGCATTATTCCATCATCCATCCGTGATCTGTCTCATTTTCTCTCGGCAGGGAGGCCGGTTCGTGCTGAGCTGACACCAAATAATAATTTATGACGCCAATGCAATGACAAGCCTGTATACAACATCGCGCAAGGTTTGCCGCGCTGCCAGAGCGTTGACAAGAATAATGAACAAACCGGGAAAATACCCTTTTGGCCTTACCTGACCCAACCTCCTCCGCCCATTCCGGCTCCTCTCGTGCCCACCTGTTTTACATTCAGGTGATCATTGCCGTTATTGCGGGCATTCTTGTGGGCTATTTTTTCCCCAATCTCGGCGCGTCTTTGCGGCCGCTGGGGGATGGATTTGTCAAACTCATCAAGATGGTGATCGCGCCAGTCATTTTTCTGACTGTCTGCACCGGCATTGCAGGCATGGCGGACCTGAAGCAGACAGGGCGCGTTGCCGGAAAGGCCATGGCCTATTTCCTGTGCTTTTCCACGCTGGCACTGATTGTCGGCATGCTGGTAGCCAATATCGCCCGTCCGGGTGCGGGGCTGCATATCAAGCCTGCCTCACTGGACAGCGGTGCCGTCGCGACGTTTGTGAGCGAGGCGCACTCCCACTCCTTTACCGAATTCCTGATGCGCATCATCCCCAGCACCACGGCCGGGGCGTTTACATCCGGTGAGATTTTGCAGGTACTGCTGATTGCCATCCTGTTTGGCATCAGCCTCGCCCAGATGGGGGAAAGCGGGCAGAAAGTGCTGTCACTCTTCCGTAATCTGACAGAGCTGGTTTTTGGCGTAGTGCGACTGGTGATGTACGTCGCCCCCATCGGCGCCTTCGGGGCCATGGCCTTTACGGTCGGCAAATTCGGAGTGGCCTCCATCGGGCATCTGCTCGCGCTGGTTCTGGCGTTTTATCTGACCGCCATTCTGTTTGTCTGCGGGGTTCTGGGCTTAGTCACGCGCATGATGGGCATCAGCATTTTCCGGCTGCTGGGCTATATCAAGGAAGAACTGCTGATTGTTCTGGGCACCAGTTCCTCAGAATCCGCTCTGCCGGGACTGATTTCCAAACTGGAAAAAGCCGGTTGCCCGCAGGGGATTGTCGGGCTGGTGGTGCCTATGGGCTATTCCTTCAATCTGGATGGCACCAATATTTACATGACCCTCGCGGCCCTGTTCATTGCGCAGGCGACGGACGTGCATCTGGGCCTTGGGGAGCAGCTTGCTCTGCTGCTGGTGGCCATGGTGAGTTCAAAAGGCGCTGCGGGCGTGACGGGCGCAGGCTTTATCACGCTTGCCGCAACGCTTTCCGTTGTGCCCAGCGTGCCTGTGGGGGGTATGGCCCTTATTCTGGGCATTGACCGCTTTATGTCCGAATGTCGTTCCCTGACCAATCTTGTCGGGAATGCTGTGGCCGCGCTCGTTATTTCCCGCTGGGAAAATGTGCTGGACGAGGAGCAACTCCACGCCGCCTTAAACGATAGACCTCACGCCTGAGCGGCCATCCCCCTTTCTTTCAGCTTTTAAAAGCCTCCTGATCAGATGCGAGAGTTTACATGCAAACCGGAATGACAACAGCACAGCGCCTTCGCGGTATTCTGGCAGGCTCAGCCGGGAACCTGCTGGAATATTATGACTGGTATGTCTATTCCTCTTTTACCATTTACTTCGCGCATGCCTTCTTCCCGCGCGGGAACCAGACCGCAGAACTGCTGAATGCGGCTGCAATTTTCGCGGTCGGGTTTTTCATGCGTCCGGTGGGTGGCTGGCTGCTGGGCGCAGCGGCGGACCGCTACGGCCGCCGCGCGGCGCTGACGTTATCCGTCACCGCCATGTGTGTTGGATCACTGGCGATTGCTGTCTGCCCGACCTATGAGCAGATTGGTCTTGCGGCACCCGCTGTGCTGCTGCTTGCCCGGCTGGTGCAGGGCCTCAGCCTTGGTGGGGAATATGGGGCCTCCGCCACCTATCTGGCGGAAATGTCCACCCCGGAACACCGTGGTTTCTGGTCGGGGTTTCTCTACGTCACGCTTGTCATGGGGCAGTTGCTGGCACTGCTGATCCTGCTGCTGATGCAATATGTGCTGCTCACACCGGAACAGATCGGCGCATGGGGCTGGCGCGTCCCCTTCTTTATCGGCGCGCTGGGGGCCTTGCTGGTGTTCTGGCTGCGCAGGCATATGGAAGAGAGTGAGCGTTTTCAAAAAGCCAGCACACAAAAAGAAAAAGGCGGCGTGCGCGCGCTTCTCCAGTATCCCCGCGCGGTGCTGACCGTCTGTGGCATGACGCTGGGCGGCACCGTTATTTTCTACACCTACACCATCTATATGCAGAAATATCTTGCAAACAGCCTCGGTTTTCCAAAAGAGACGGCCACTCTGGTCTCTTCCGCCTCTCTGCTGGTCTTTGCCGCCATACAGCCCGCCTTCGGCGCATTGTCTGACCGCATCGGCCGCCGCCCGCTGCTGCTATATTTTGGCGTCTGCGCCACGCTGGGCACCGTGCCGCTGCTGACGCTGCTTTCTGGCGTTTCCTCACCATGGGCCGCGTTTGGACTGATTACCGGCGCCTTGTTCATTGCCTCCGGCTATACCTCCATCAACGCGGTGGTAAAGGCGGAACTGTTCCCCACCCGTATCCGCGCACTGGGTGTGGCGCTGCCTTACGCCGTAACCGTCTCCGTTTTTGGCGGCACGACTGAATATGTCGCTCTGTGGTGCAAGCAGATGGGGCATGAAATGTGGTTTGCCTATTACGTCTCAGCCTGCGCCCTCGTAACACTGCTTACCGTCCTGTCCCTCCGTAAAACGACGGAGATTGACCAGAGCTGAGGCGGCAGCCCCGTCACACCCTGCCGGACACAAATCGCCCGGAAGCGGCCTTGAAATTGCCATGAGGCGGCGCGTTACTAAGCCTCAGAGAGGGAACACTCCGGTGTTTCCTCCCACAGTTTCGAGGAGGCACACGATGCGCCGCATGACAAAACTTCTTCTCGCTCTGCCCCTTATTGCGGGGACAACACTGGCCACCCTGCCCGCTGCCGAGGCGCATCCGGGTGGCGGATGGGGCCGTCCGGGCTGGGGTGGTCCTCCGCCGCCTCCGCGTGGCTACTGGGGAGGTGGCCCGCGCAGAGGCTGGCACCGTGGCCCCGGTGGGGGCGCCATTGCCGGTGCGCTGATTGGCGGTCTGGCCGTTGGGGCCCTTGCGGGTGCTGCGATGGGTGGCGGCGCACCGCCGCCGGTAGCCTACGCACCACCCCCTCCGCCGCCTCCGGCTATGGGATATGCGATACCGGTGGTGCCGGCTGTGCCCGTCGCTCCGGTTGCGCCGGGCTACTACGCTCCGGGGAGCTACTATTCTGGCTGGTAACCCCGGCCGGAGCATTTTTCAGGCAACACTCATGGCCAGAACAGGCAAGGCTTCGGCCTCTGTTCTGGGTCGGCGGCCAGCAGCCTCCGCCCGACCGGACCTGCTGGCTAAAGCCCGTTTTCGGGCCGGGTGGCACAAGGCCGGTGTGTTGTGTCTACCCATCGCGTGGGTCACACCGGGTCACCGGGTCACCGGGTCACCGGGTCACCGGGTCACCGGGTCACCGGGTCACCGGGTCACCGGGTCACCGGGTCACCGGGTCACCGGGTCACCGGGTCACCGGGTCACCGGGTCACCGGGTCACCGGGTCACCGGGTCAAAGTCTTCTGCTCCGCCTTACGACGCAAGATCTTTTGCGGCCTCCAGCACGGCTTCCACATGACCGGGCACTTTCACTTTTTTCCAGATCCGGGCAATTTTGCCGTCTGCGCCAATGAGGAATGTGGTGCGGTCAATCCCCATATAGGTTTTGCCATACAGGGATTTTTCCACCCATACGCCGTAGGCTTCCGTCACGCGTCCCGCTTCGTCTGATGCCAGCGGGAAGGTGAGGTCATATTTCTCCGCGAACTTATCCAGCTTTTTCACCGGATCACGCGAGACGCCGATAATCGTCAACCGGGCCCCTTCAAACTGGCCGAGAGCCTCACTGAAGCCACAGGCTTCCTTCGTGCAGCCGGGCGTATCCGCTTTGGGGTAGAAATACAGCACAAACGGCTTTCCCTTAAGGGCCGCAAGGCTCACTGTGCGGCCCCGGCTGGCGTCCATCTGGAAATCCGGAGCATTGTCTCCTTCTTTCAGGTCAACGTCAGGCGTGGTCTGGGTGTCTGCCATAATCCGGCTCCTTCCTTGCAAAGTTACTAAAAACAACGCTGCGCTCTGGGCAGGCCTTATGAGGAAACGGCTGAGGACGCTGAGCGTTCTCCGCCCTGCTCTGCTCCGCCGCCTTCTTCTGCCTCCATGCTGCCAACACGGCGTTCAAAAATCTGCCGCACAGACTGTGCCAGCGCCGCCGTGCGCACCATCAGGTCTGGCAGACTTGCCTCGCCCATCACGCGCAACAGGATTTTCAGCGCACCGGGCGCCAGTTCCCGCTCCAGATCAACCGGCGGCACCGGGCCGCACAGTAGGCGGAGCAGGCATTGCATCTGTCGCCAGACGGCATCGGCGTCTATCAGCATTTTTGCCTCAGCGGCGTCCAGAAACCCGTGTTTTTTCAGCAGGCTCAGCGCGCGCCGGGTGCAGGGGTTTCTGGCCTCCTTTGTGCCCGCCACCAGTTGCAGGATCTGGGCAATAAACTCCACTTCCATCAACCCGCCCGCCCGGCGCTTGATATCCCACGGGCTGGACGCCGGAAGATCCCGCGCCAGACGCGCGCGCATCTTCCGGGCATCCGCCAGCAATGTCTCTGTGGACGGACGGGGCTTCCGCAGGTCTCCATTCAGAACATGCGCCAGATCAGCCTGCAAACGCGCCTTGAGCGCTGTGGGGGCGGTAATCAGCCGTGCACGGGTCAGCGCCATACGTTCCCACGTCCATGCGGCGTCTTCATGATATTTCAGGAACGCGGTGCGGAAGACCGCGACCGGCCCGGCCGCGCCGGACGGCCGCAGCCGCATATCCACGGCGTAAAGCGGGCCTTCCGGGCCGGGAGCTGTCAGGGCGGCAATAAACGCATGCGCCAGCCGGGTGTAATATTGCGCCACGGCCAGAGAACGCGGGGCGCGCACTGGCAGCCCACCCTGATGTTTTGGCGCACGCTCGGGCACCTCACTGGCCTGCACATCCTCCGGATGGTCAAACACCAGCAGCAGGTCCAGATCCGAGCCGGGCATCATCTCGCGGGAACCTGCCTTGCCCAGCGCCAGCACCGCCATGCCCCCGCCGGGCACGCGGCCATAACGCTGCCGGTGCTCCACCTCCACGGCCCGCATCAGCACCGTCATAATGGTATCGGCCAGAGCCGTCCGCTGTTTTTCAGCGTCGTTTTCCCCCAGCCGCCCTTCCAGCACGGCCACGGAAAGACGAAATTCCTCGCCGCGCAGCAAGGGCCGCAGGGCTGTCACCAGCAATTCCGCGGAATCCACCTCTGTCGCCAGATGCCGCAGGCGGTCCAGCACATTGCGGCCCTCTTCCGGTTCCGGCTCCAGCAACCCTTCCAGCGCGGAGGGCGTATCAGCCAGATGGTTGGCCAGAAACGCCGAGGCATCAAACAGCACCGCAATCCGGTCAATCAGCGCCGGGTTCCGCTCAAACAGTGAGAGGAGCTGGACACCCGCATGCTGCCGCGCCAGCAGCGCATCAAACCGCCGCAGGCAGGCCAGCGGGTTACTGCGGGCAGCAAAACTGGCCAGCAGCGCGGGCAACAGGGCACGCAGCAGCGCCCGCGCCCGTTCGGACCGCAGGGCGCGCAGGCTGCCGGTCTGCCACCGGGCCAGCACATGCACGGCCTCTTCTGTCTGACTGGCCGGAAAACCAAGCTGTTCCAGCACGGAGGGTGACTGGTCATCATCCGGGGCCACCGCCAGCAGCGTGGTATCCTGCTCTGGTGCTGCCACCTGAGGCGAGGCAAAATGCCGCTCAAAAATGCGCCGGGCTTCCCGCATACGCGGCAGCATATCCAGCGCCAGAGCCTCACCGTCCGAATAGTTCATAAAGACGGCAAAGGCGTCGAACGCTTCTGGCCGGTCCGGCAGGTCATGCGTCTGGTGGTCGGCCCGCATCTGCAACCGGTGTTCCGCATCCCGCAGGAAGCGGTAGGTCCGGGCCAGCACTTCAGCCTCCTCCCGCGGGAGGTAGGCAGACCCTACCAGCTTTTTCAGTGCGCCAAATGTCGTGCGGTCCCGCAGGGCGGGCACGCGGCCACCCCAGACCAGTTGCATGGCCTGCGCCAGAAATTCAATTTCCCGGATACCGCCCTGCCCCAGCTTGACGTTATGGCCCAGCAGCCAGTCCCGGCTGGCCGCCGGGTCCGCCAGCACGGAATCCGGTAGATCAGCAAGCCCTGTGCGCCCGGCCTTACGGTAGCGGTCGATGCGGGCCTTCATGTCATGAATATCGTCAATCAGCGCAAAATCGAGGTGCCGCCGCCAGACAAACGGGCGAATGGCCGCCAGAAATTTCCGGCCCAGAGCAATATCCCCCGCCACAGGCCGCGCCTTGATCATAGCGGCGCGTTCCCACGTCTGGCCCAGACTTTCATAATACTGGATGGCGGCCTGCACGGAAACTGCCGGAGGTGTTGAGGACGGGTCCGGCCGCAGGCGTAAATCTGTCCGAAAAACGTAGCCATCTGCATCCCGTGCTTCCATGAGGCCCACAAGATCGCTAGTCATACGAATGAACACGCGCCGCACGGCGTCAGGCTGGGTCTGCATGGATGGGTCGTACAGCACCATCAGATCAATATCCGAGGAGAAGTTCAGTTCCCGTGCCCCAAGCTTTCCCATTGCCAGCACAACAAAACCACTGGCATGCGCCGCACGCTGAGGGTCACGAAGCTGAAGCTGTCCTGCCTGATGGGCGCTCCACAGCAGATGTCTGACAGCCACTTCCAGCGCCGCATCCGCCAGTCTGCTGAGGGTTTGCGTGACATCCTCCAGCGGCCAGAAGCCGCCCAGATCGGCCAGAGCGCATATCAGGGCTGTGCGTTTTTTGGCCTGCCGCAGGAAGCGGGCAACACACTCTCGCCCCGATGTGATGTCAAACTCGGCAAATGCTGCAAACACGTCCTTCGCACAGGGTTCCGGCCCGCTCCGCACCAGAGCCGCAAAAAAAGCCGGGGCCTGCCGCGCCAGGTCAGACAGATACGGGCTGTTCCCCCCAAGGCAGGCCAGCAGCCCCGCAGCGCCTTGCAGGCTCAGCACGTCAGCCGCACCGGCTTCCTGCAACGCCCCAGCCATATCCTCTGCAAAATGCGTAGCAGCCTGTCTGTCCGCCGGGGCGGGCCAGCCTGCATCTGGCCAGAGGCGCGTGGGGGCACCCCTCGGGGCGCGAACATCTCGGAAATAGGAAGAAAAACCTGCCGTCATAACCTGACCATTCTGATGGAACGCAAAGGCTTGCTGTGTTGACTTCCGCCGGTCAAGACCTCCCGCGCCCGCTGCATAAGCGGGCCCTGCGCGTTCTGACTGTTATGGCGGCTGCCGTGCTGGTTCTGCCGGTGCTGTGTGTGGCGGTCCTGCTGGTGCGGATGCTGTTCGGCCCTGTGAACGTGACCGCTGTGGTGCGGCCCTTCCTCCCCGTTGCGGTGCTCAATGGGCAGCCCGGCCAGCCTGCGGCCGCCACCCTCACGCTGCGGCGGGCGGAACTGCAATGGAATGGTCTGCGGGATGGATTGAGCGTGCCTGTCATGCTCTCACTGCATGACGTGCGTATTCTCAAAGCAGACAGAACAACGGCGGACACCATCAAAGCCGCGCATGTCACGCTTGACCCGCTGGCGCTTATGCACGGCAGCATCGCCCTCAATACCGTGGACCTCACCGGCGTACGGATGGCGCTGCGGCGCGGGACGGATGGCACCGTCGGGCTTGATGTGGACGCGCCCCCCGCTTCGGCGACGGCGTCCGACACCAATGGCTCACTGGACCCCAGCGCCCTGCACCGCATCGGGCTGACGGATGCGCAGGTCACGATTGATGACCGGCTGACGCATACGCAATGGATTGCCTCCCCCATCACCTCCACCCTGCGTGCGGTGAGCCTGCGCGGTGGCAACGGCCTGACCGGCTCCGTCGCGCTCACGTTTCAGGCCCAGCAGGACAGCACGGAACGACTGAGCATCACGGCGCAGGGCACACAGACTGATCAGGGCACCATCCAGTGGCACATGGCTCTGGCCCCTGTGCGCCCGGAAACATTCGCCAGTCTGGCCCCGGCCCTGAAAATGCTGGATGTGCCCGTCAGCCTGACAGCGGATACGACCTTCGCCCCGGCCCCCAAAAGCACCTGGCTGCTGCCGCAGGGGGTGGATCTGAAAACTGATTTCGGTGCCGGAGAAATTCAGGGCGGTGGTTCAACCTATTTGCTGCACCACGGCGCGCTGGCGGCGCATCTGGACCTTAACCATCAGTCCCCCACGCACACCCCCGCCACCATTACGCTGCAAGGCCTGACGCTGGACCTGCTGAACCCTGAACATCCGGAAGACCCGCACAACGGCATTACCGTCACCCTGACCGGCCAGTTAAACGCGTCAGACCTGTTCAGCCCGACAGTGCTTTCGGGACAGGCCGCACTGGATATTCCGACCATTCCGTTTGGCGATATTGCCAATTACTGGCCCGCCAGAGCCGCAAAAGGCGGCCGGAAATGGGTTGATACCAATATTACGGACGGCACAGCGCATGATCTGCATACCGCCATTACGCTGCATAGCGATAAAGGCTGGAACGGCATCAAGCTAACCTCAGTCAAAGGCAGCGTGGAGGGCTCGGACCTGACGGTCCACTGGCTCCGCCCCATCTCACCGCTGCATCATCTGGATGCGCATCTTGAGGTGAATGATCTTGATAAGCTGACCATTCATTTTGACCATGCTTACCAGCTTATTGACCGTGGCGACAAAAATGTGGGGGCCACCGGCGTGGGCCGCGTGGCGGCTGGCCCCGGCACCATGGAGATCACCGGTCTTTCCAAAAAAGACCAGATGGGCACCATTGTGACGGAACTGCGCGGCAACCTGCGGGACATGCTGGCCATGCTGGCTGAGCCACGGCTGCATCTCCTCTCCCGCCACCCCATCAGCTTCACCAAACCTTCCGGCGAGGCCAGCGCCAAATTTTCCCTGACGCTGCCGCTGGAAAGTGATGTCACCACAGATCAGATGGTTGTGGATGCGCATGCGCAGGTCAGCCACACTCATCTGGGGAATGTTGTAGCCGGACGCGCCATTACCGACGGCACATTCCAGATTGCCGCCACCACACAACAGATGGACCTGAGTGGCCACGGCGTGCTTGGCGGCCTGCCCTCCGACATCACTTATTTCATGAACTTCCGCTCCCTCCGCCCGCAGGATACGGCGGAAAAGGCGCATCTGTTCACCCGCATTACGCCCGACACAGCCTCCGCTGCCGGTATTGATACCAGCACCCATTTTTACGGCAGTGCTGATCTGGGGGTTGACTATGCGCGGCTCGGGAACAAGCACGGCAGCGTGGACATCACTCTTGACCTCAAACGGTCAGGCATTGTCATTCCGCTCTGGCACAAGGCCGCGGGCCGCGCCGCGCAGGTTTCCGCCACCCTTGCTCTGCTGGACGGGCGCATTACCTCGGTGGAAAATATTTTTGCCACTGGGCCGGATCTGGATGTGCGGGGCCATGCCCTGCTGCGGGAAAAAGCCGCGCCGGAAGTGCTGGTGTCCTCCTTCCGCATCGCCCGTTCAACCGGCCATGCCCGCCTTGTTCTGCCTTATGCCTCGCAGGACAAAACCATTCAGGTCGGGGTTTATGCCGATACGCTGGACCTCGCGCCGCTGATGGAAGGGGACCCGAACGCCCCCAAACCGGCCTCCTCAGGTTACCATGTGCCGGAAGCCGCCACAGGCAAGCTGCACGGCCCACCGGGGAATGCGTGGACCATCGATATGACGGCCAACGCCCTGTATTACAGCCAGACCAAGCAGCCGTTGCGAGACGTAACCGGGCATTTTGAAGATAACGGCCAGCGGCTGGAACGCATGCGTTTTGCCATGCGCGGGCCATCCCCCGTGACAATGACGCTGGAACCCAAGGGTGCGGTCCGCACCCTGCATGTCACCATTCCGGACATGGGCGGTTTTCTGGCAGCACTCAATATTCTGCCTAACGTGCAGGGCGGCCACGCCACGCTCACCGGCGCGTTTGACGACACACAGGCCTCTGCTCCGTTTAAAGGGACCGTGCGTGTCAGCCCGTTTGTGCTGAAGAAAGCTCCGGCGACCGTGCTTCTGGCCCGCAACCTGTCTCTTTACGGCTGGCTCAACGCCCGCAAATCCCCGGAGTTTGAAGTCTCCACCCTCAACCTGCCGGTCACGTTTTCCGAGGGTGTGCTGACCATCCAGAACGGCCATATGGGTAATGATGCACTGGGGGCCACGCTGGAAGGCAAGATTGATCTGGACCACAGCAAACTGGACCTGAACGGGACGGTCGTTCCGGCCTTCGCGCTCAATAAACTTCCCGGCAAGCTGCCGGGCATTGGCAAACTGTTCAGCCCGGAAAAAGAGGGCGGCCTTGTCGCCATGACCTTCGGCATTGCCGGCAAGCTGGAAGACCCGGATCTGAGCGTGAACCCCTATTCCATCCTGCTGCCCGGGGTTTTGCGTAAGCTGTTCTGACTGGTCTTTCCCTTCTGGTCCCAGCCTGTGCTTCGGACCCAGTCGGGGCCGGACTGATCATCCGGCGTGTCCGGAATATCGGCCTGCGTTTCCGTCAGCGCGACAGTTTCTTTCAGCGTGCCCTGCACATGGGCGGTCACAGCACCACTTTTAATGGCATTGCGGAATCCGTCGCTTTCTTCCTCAAACGTCGTATCCACGCCATTCCCGCTGACCTCGCCCACCGGACGCAACTCAACAGCCGCCTGCGGGCGCACCGGGTCCACCAGCCAGTGCCGCGTGCGGGAAACCAGTGTTGAGGCATCTGCCGCGCTACAGGGCTGCATATCCGTGAGCGTCACGGTTTCGGTCGTGACAACGGCTTCCATCTGCCGTGCGCTTTTACGGCCTGCGGGCACCGTCTGGCCCACCAGAACCGTACCGGACGGGATCACCAGCAGCGTATCCCGCGCCGCGCCGGGCTGCGGCCTGAAACAGATGGCCACCGCCTGCCCCCCGGAAGAGGCTCCGGCTCCGACATCTGTCAGCCCGGCAGTCCCCAGTCCGGCATCCCCGGTATTGCCACTGGCACTGCTGTCAACACCCGTCCCGGCGCCACCATCCTGCCTGCCCCGCACAGTCTGAGGCCCGGCGGGCGCAGCATGGGCAGACACAGTCTGCCCTGCTCCGGTCAGCCCGCTGAGCGCCAGAGCCAGCAGAACAGGGCGCACCATTACTGGCGTACGCAGCCGCATCCTCTTTCCTTCCCGTCGTAACGGTCCGGGCGGATTATGGTCTGGCGGGGGCCACCTTTTTCAGGCCCGACGGAATGGCGAACACCGCATCAGGCTGGGCCACCCGGCTGACATGCAGCGCCCGGACGGTAATCTGTCCCTGCTGTGCGACCTGCAACAGCAGACCATCTGCCGTGTAACAGACATCACTCGCATGTCCGTCGGCATCTCTGGTGCGCCAGATAATGCAGCGTTCCCCCGCCACCACGGAACCACCCAATCGTGCATAGGAGCCAACCAGAGCAGGATGGCCGGGCGGCGTGAGACCCTGACTGGGGGCAGGCATAACACTTTCCGTCTTACGGTCCGGGTCCACCACCGTCAGCGTATGCTCAGGCCATGAGGTGACCATAAACAGGTCAGACCCGCCGGGGTCCAGCCGCTGGCGGAGGGTGGCAACCTGCCAGCGCATCCGCTGCTTCATCACCGTCTCTCCGGTGGGCGATGTCAGTTCATACAGAACATCCGCATCCACGGAGGGCGTAATAAACGGCGCATCCTGCGGCGCGACAGCGGGGCTTCCTGCATCCGTGCCCGCGCCTGCCCCGCCAGCCCCGCCGGTGGCAATGGAATTGCCAGCGCCCTCAGCAACCTGAGCGGACGGGGATGCGGATGCCGTCTGTGTTCCCTGTGCCGCCTGCGCTGACAGCTGGGGCAAAGACGCACCCACGGCAAGACACAGAAAGGCGCCAGAGCATAAGCCCGGTCTGCTTCGTGTCCGTTTGCTGTCAAAGCGGCTGGTCTGGACCACGAGTTGTCTCCCGGCTCGGCGTGGCTCGAAACTCATGGTGTGTTTCCTGAAGCATCATGCATGCCGGTTTCCGTAGCAGGGAGTGTTGTCATGGGGCCGACACCCGGCACGGCGCCTGTGGCGGCGGGCAGGCTGGAATGGTCCTGCTGCGGCACGGCACCCGTGCCTCTGACAACGGAAGAAGGCTGCGCCCCGCTGCCCTCCTCAGCACTGCCCGGCTGCGCGCCCGGAGCGTGCGGTGTAACTTCCTGAAACCCCGTGGGCGGCTGAAAGGACGAGGCGGGCACATCATCATAAGAGATTTTCATCGCTTTCAGATGGCCGTTCAGACCATCCACATCCACGCCATCCTGCTCCAGAATAAAGCCATCATCCGTCACGCAGGCTGTGCCGTTCCCCTCTGCGGACTGCACGCCCCAGAGCGTGCAGGGCTGGCCGATCACCTCGGATTTGCCCTTGCGGGTAAACGTCATGGACATATCGAGCAGGAACGGGCTGCGCGCCACTTCCTGCTGGACCAGCCGGGTGTAAACCTTGCGGTCATTCAGGATAATCATCACTTCCTGCGCCGCGCGGTTGATAATCACAGCGCCCCGGCTTTCCGGGCCGTCCATGCCGAGCATGTAGTTAATACGCATCAGCCCGCCATCCCCGGAGAACAGCACCTGCACATGCCGGTCCTTAACGGGCAGAGCAGCCGCAGGCGCACTGCCCGCAGGCGGACGAGGCTGAAAAACATAATCAATGGTGGCATCCCGCGCGGGCATCAGGCGCGGATGGTCCGCCTGCGGAGCCTGAGCCACTGTGGACGCAGAGGCACTGTCCGCTGCCTGCACCGGCTGGCTGATCAGCAATCCTGCCGCCAGCGGGGCCGTCGCCAGAAGGCTGTAAAAGGTCAGCTTACGGCGCGTCCGGGCCGGCTGGCAGTGTGTCATACGTCTTCGTCTTTCCTGTTTTTCAATCCAGACCAGCCGTCCGGGTGGCTGGCCGTTCCTCATGCCGGGCTTCCGCCGCCTGTGTTTCTGCGCGCAGGGCGCGGATTTCAGCCTCCAGCACATCATCCGGCAGAATAGGCTGCCAACATGGCATCATCTGGACAGCCTGTTCCAGTCTGGCCTTATAGTCCGCCGCCGGAATTTCCTGCCCGCCAAAGCGGGCGAGATGGTCTGTTCCAAACTGTGTGTCAAGCACCACAAACCCGCCCAGCCGCAACCGCGCCACCAGATGCACTAACGCAACCTTGGAGGCATCGGTCGCACGGCTGAACATACTTTCTCCAAAAAACGCACCGCCGAGGGCGACGCCATACAGGCCACCCACCAGCACACCCTCCCTCCGGCATTCCACGCTATGCGCGTAACCCATGTCATGCAGCGCACAGAAAAGCCGAAAAATCTCGCCGTTGATCCACGTCTCCTCCCGCCCCGGCGCAGGAGCGGCGCAGGCCTTCATCACGCCGGGAAAATCCTGATCAACCGAGACCTCAAACCGCCCGGACAGCACCGTACGCATCAGGCGGCGGGACAGATGGAAGCCCTGTAATGGCAGAATACCCCGCGGGTCCGGGTCATACCATTGCAGGTCCTCATCCTCCGCGTCCGCCGCCATTGGAAAAATACCTGCGGCATACGCGCCTAAAATCAGTTCCGGTGTCAGCGCCTCCGTCATGCCTGCTCCTTTAATCCGCCCGCAATCCTGCGTCTTTTTTCCAGTCCGGTCTGATCCCCGAGCCCTCTGCACCGTTATAGGCCCGCCATGGCTTTTCTAAAGGGCCATGCTAGTCTGCCCTGCTTTGCCCGCTACGGGAACTCACTCTGTCACACAGAATAAAGGAACGCCCATGCCTTCCGAAGCCCCTCGCCTGATCCGTTCCGTCCGGCTGCCAGCCGCTGTTGAAAAGCGGATTGAGAGTGATTTTACCGCCCCCCCTCCGCCCGATGCACCGCTGGATACCGCCGCCATGCTCGCCCTTGCGGAGGAGCAGACAGCCTTTGCCATGCTGGTCACGCATCACTGCCCGCTGAAAGGGGCGGATGTGGCGGCCATTCCGGACTGCGTGAAGCTGGTTGCAACCGTCAGCGTCGGGCTGGATCATCTGGATGTGCCTGCGCTGCTGGCCCGCGGCATCAAGGTCTGTAACACGCCGGATGTGCTGACGGACTGCAATGCGGACCTTACCATGATGCTGATTCTGGCCGCCTGCCGCCGCGCTGCGGAATATTATACCCTCATGAAGCAGGGCTGGGGCCGCACGCTGGAAATGGATGAAATGCTTGGCATCCGCGTCACCGGAAAAACGCTGGGTATTGTCGGCATGGGCCGCATCGGGCAGGCGCTGGCCCGCCGTGCGCGTGGGTTTGACATGAAAGTGATTTACCACAACCGCCGCAGGCTGGACCCCGCGCAGGAAGAAGGCGCGACCTATTTTGAAAATCTGGAAGAGATGCTGCCCCACTGCAACATTCTCAGCCTGCATATGCCTGCAACTCCTGGTGCCCCGCCGCTCATGACGGCCCGCCTGTTCGGCCTGCTGCCGCGTGGCAGTGTGCTGGTCAATGCCGCCCGTGGCGCACTGGTGGATGAAACAGCTTTGCTGGACGCCCTGCGCTCTGGCCATCTGTTTAATGCCGGGCTGGACGTGTATCAGAATGAACCCAACCCCAATCCGAGCCTGCTGGCCCTGCCAAAAATTTTCATGACCCCCCATACCGGCAGCGCCACAGTGGAAACCCGCACCGCCATGGGGATGCTCTCACTGGATAACGTGGCCGCCCTTGCCGCAGGCAAACCTCTTGTGACACCCGTCACGCACTAAGACCGCACACCCGGAGAGCGCTATGACCTTACGACTGGCCTGCCTGCTCGGCATTCTTGTCTGCGTTATCGTGAGACTGATCGACTTCCACTATCAGCAGACCTGCCTGATTGTGGGCGGGGCGATGCTTGTTGTGGCCCTGATCGGCACGCTGATTGATGAAGAACCGCCCCCGGCCAAAAAACAGAAAAAGCCCGCTCCCGCACAGGGAACCGGCTCTGAAAAAACGGCCTGACTGACCAGCCGGAGGCAAACCCTCCGGCTTTTTTTATACGGCGCGACGCCGCGTCAGGCGACGCGACCACCCCGCGCTGAAACCTGATCCCGCAGCGCTTCCGCCGTATCCCGCACGACCGGACCATGCTCACGCTCCAGCCGACGGATGGTGAAGTGCGCCCGCGCCAGTGCGCGATAATGGTTCAGGAACGCGGTGTTGAGAGATGCCCCGCATAGCGCCCCGGCAACCGGCATAAGCTGCACGGACACTTTCTGCCCCAGCGCCAGACCGTAATGGGACGCGACTTCAGCAATCAGCATCACCACCGGGCGGCCCCGCAGCAGCGCACGGGCGGAGAAATAACCGAGTTCGCTTTCATCCGCCTTACGCGCATTGGGGAAAGCCCGCAGGGCAAAAACTTCCAGACAGGCAAGGCGCGCATCCGGGTCAGACAGATCCTCCCCTTCTTCACGCGCGATCCGGCCAATTTCCCGCATGATGGTCAGCGTCGTAAAACCAATATCCGGGGCCAGACCCGCAAGACCCGCAAAACCCCCGACCGCACCGGAGACCGCCACGGCAGCCTGCAACGCCGGGCCACGCCAGGGCTGCGGCTCCGCCAAGGCATCACCGGGGCTGCGCATGCCAAGAATAGCCACATCAAACGCGCGGGTAATGGCGGTTTCAGCCAGACCGCGCAGCTTGTCTTCCATCCCCGGTGCCATACCGAGCCCGCGCAGGCCGAGCCGTGTGGCATGGCCTACAGCACCGCCCATCAGGTCCGCCAGCCGCACCAGAACGCCCTTGCCGGACTCAACCTGTACGAGCGCCTGTTCCAGCTCGACCAGATCCTGACCACTGAGCCTGAGCGTTACCATCTCGCTGCCCGTCATGTCCTGCGTACTCATTTAGCGCCCTCTCTGCCTGCTTTTCCCGGCCCACAAAAGACGGGAACGGGGCGCATTGCAGCGCCCTTAAAAGTCTGTTTTGTAACGGAGAGTGTAGCATAGCCCGACTGAAAAGCGACACAGGCCGCCCCCCGCCGGGCATATGCCTCCCATCTCCTGAACGGCGATGTTCCTCTCTGCCCCAAAAGCCTGAACGGCGGAAAAGTTGCCTGTCTCCCCCACCAGCTCGAAGCGGTCCTGCGTGCATCCGCTCGGCTGTTGCGGGCCCGGCAATGGTTGTCACACACTCCGGAACATCTTACACACCCGGACGTGAGACCATTGCGGCGCAGACTGTGCGCCAACAGGAGTTTTCCATGTCGCACACACCACGTTCCTCCCGCCCGGCCCGCAGTGCCCGCTGGCAAAATCTGCTGCGCCTCGCCTCCGTCTCGGCTGTTCTGGCCGCCACAGGATGCGCCCAGACACCGCAGCAGCAGGCGTACCATTCCGCGCTGGAACATGCGCGGACGGACCCGTCCTTCTGTTATTCCCACCAGTATGACACGCTTCTGGCGGAAGCCATGCAGCGTGACCACAGCCTGCAATCCAGCAAAACGCCGGACCGGGATGACAAGCCGGATTCCTCTTTCCAGCCGACGATGGCCATCAGCGTCACCGGGGCCACGGCCATGCCGGACCTCAGCCTGCCGCCCTACTTCCATCGCGTCTGCCGCCTGAGCACAAAACTGCCGGACGGCAAAACGGAAAACGGGTTCCTGACCTTCACCTACCTCATCCGTGAGAACAAGGTGCAGTCCGCCCTGTCGGAATGGTATTCCGATGCGGAAGTCACGCAGGAATATGACGCCACCATGAAGCAGATTGAAGCCGGGCTGGATATGAACAATCCGGACCTGAAATCCTGCATCCAGCGTTATCCGGCCTTTGATGCACCATCTAAAGACCCGATTGTGCAGCAGGGTGCGCTGGACCTGCGCGCGCATCTGGTCCGCCGCTGTCTGGCCAACAAGGCCGCGCTGAAAGACCTGTATTCAGACCTGTATTTCATCCATCGCTGATATCAGGATCACACCACCCGGAACAGGGTTCCGGAACTGCCATGACGATCATTGGCTGTTCCGGAACTCCTTTTGCGCATGGATAATTTTCAGGACAGAACGGTGGCGCGCCCCGGGTTTCTTTCCGGGTTGCGCCAGAAAAGTTCGCCTGACAAACGGGCCACAACATCCGGTGGCAGGATGGGCCTGCGAGGCGTATAAGCCACCTTTCGCCGCACCTCATGCAGACCCGGCGTATTGAGAGCCTGATCAAACCCTGAAGCCCCCTTGAATTCCACTGCCTCAAAATTGTATCGCCACTCAGGCAGTTTCAGAAGGCGGGCAATATGGGCCACTGTTCTTTCAGGGTCCGTCACGAGCCGGTCATACTCCACCACAATCAGCTTATGCGCCAGAGTGCTGTAAAACGCCTCCTGCAACGCACGCCAGCAATAGCCGAACACGCCATTGGGCGCAGTTAAGGCCTCAACACGCTCATATAATGTTCCGCGCTGTTCTATCGGAACAAGTTTTGAGCCCAGAGCAGGGTCTTTCTGAATAAGACGTTCAAAAGAATCGATAATCCAGACAGGATTGCGCACACAGCAGATGATGCGTGATTCAGGGAACAGATAGTCAATCAACCCCAGCCGTGTGCACCACATCCGGTGATTATCAATAATCATCCCCGACGGGCGTTGGTCTGCGGGACTTTTTTCAAAATAATAATGCGAAAAAACACCTCTCAGAAGGCGCTTGCGGGTGTTTTCATCAAACTCGGTTACATAGTCGCCCTCCACCATCAGAGAGGAGAGTTTCACCATCATGGGGGCAACGGGCGTGATGATTCCAGCATGCCGGACAGCAGGGTTTTGTTGCAGAATTGCGCTGAGAAGCGTGGAGCCGGAGCGCGGCAGACCGGACATAAAATGCACAGACGATGTTGGCACAAATGGCAACCTTTACTGGCTGTTCAGTTTATTAAAAAACACCCGTCCATTCACTTCTTTCAGCCTGTGTTAAGGCTTTTGCGAAGACGTGCGGATCATTTCAAGTGTCTGGAAATTAAACAGGCGAAATTCTGCGCCTGATCGTTAACGTGCGGCGTGTCTACTCAAAACAGACGCGCACGGGACGATAAAAGGCTCTGAGACCCTTACCATTTTAGCCGTACCCCTGCCGTCACGGCGGCTGAGCCAACATGGCTCCCGGTGCTGGTCTGCCTGTGGCCGCCAAAAGTATTGACGACCAGATCCAGCCCTGACACAGCCTTAATCGGGTAAGACAGCGTCACGGTTGTTCCCTGCTCGAAAGACATCGGGGTCTCCGTGCTGTGTTCGACAGAAAACACCCCCAGATGCGTCCATGAGTCCGCTATACGGAACCGATCATACAAATGAGGATCAGGCGCTTTTTTGTAGAATGATGCTGTCAGGGGTGCACTAACCTTCAAAGCGCCCGTTTGCGGAGACTGTGCATAGCCCGCTTCTGGCAACACCACGCACAACACCTTAATAATATGGGACGCTATATGGATTTTTTCGCGTTTTGAGGGCATCATCACAAACCATCTTTTATGTTCTGTGATGCAGTGCGAGAAGAAATTCAGGCTGCTTCGCCCCTGTCACATTAAAGCCACATATAGCGATTAAAATAAAATTATACTCATAAAACTCCGTATCGCGCTGTTACAAAAATTTATTTTTGATCCTAAAATAGAGGGTTAACCAAGCCTTTTCCCTACTGTGATCGTATAGTTTTTAAGGGATTGTCCTTAGCTGCCGCAGACCGGCTCTAAAAATCGTCTGGCCTAATACGTCTGTATCAGACGGGAAAATCGCTCCATATCGACATTCCCGCCAGAAATTATGACGCCAACGCGCCTCCCCTGCCACTGCGGTGCCGCAGCCAAAGCCGCTGCTACCCCGAGGCACCCTGTTGGCTCGACAATAATTTTCATCCGTTCCGCCAGAGTCCGCATGGTTGCGACAAGCGTCGCGTCCTCCACGGTAACAATCTCACGCAACAGGCGGCTCACAAGGCCGAACGTCAGCGGGCTGAGCGCGGTTGTCTGCGCGCCATCGGCCAGCGTCCTGGGCACGGCAATCTGCACAATCCGCCCTGCGGCCAGAGACTGCCGCGCATCATCCCCCGCAGCAGGTTCCACACCAATCACCGCGCAACCGGGCGAGACCGCCTGCGCCACCAGTCCACAACCAGACGCCAGACCACCTCCGCCCACCGGCACAAACAGCGCATCCAGCGGGCCGGTTTCTTCAAACAGTTCAAGTGCCGCCGTACCTTGCCCGGCAATAATGTCCGGGTGGTCAAACGGCGGCAGCACAGTCGCGCCGCGTTCTGCGGCAAGGGCTTCCCCAATCGCCTGCCGGTCCTGCGTGTACCGGTCATACAGCACTACCTGAGCGCCATAATCACGGGTGGCGGCAATCTTCATGGTCGGGGCATCTTCGGGCATGACAATAACAGCCGGAATCCCGACCAGTTGCGCCGCACTGGCGACGCCCTGCGCGTGGTTGCCGGAGGAATAGGCCACAACCCCCTTGCTCCGCACTGCCTCTGGCAGAGACAAAATTGCATTCAATGCACCGCGAAATTTGAAAGCCCCGACACGCTGAAAATTTTCCGCCTTGAAGAACAGTTCAGCCCCGCTCAGCGCATTGAGGTAACGGGAGGTCAGAACCGGCGTCCGGTGCGCCTGCCCTTTCAGCCGGACAGAGGCTGCCACAACGTCTGAAAAATCCGGTGCCGTCTGCATATCGCTTCCCTCTTCTGCTCTGCTAGCCCGCACTCTATCAGCCCTCAGGGCAGGCATACAGTCAGGACATTGCAGCCCCCTCTTCCCGCATGCCGTGTCCGGGCCTACAAGGTCAGAACGCTTGTGAGCAGAGTGCTGTCTGAAAGGACTAATTGACCATGAACTATCGCAGCCTGTCCCCCGATTTTGTTGTTGCACCGCAGATTGCCGTCAGTGACATCCCGGCCATTAAAGCCGCCGGGTTCAAAACCATTCTCTGCACCCGCCCGGACGGTGAAGACCCCGGCCAGCCGACGGCTGAAACCATTGGAGAAGCCGCTCAGAAAGAAGGCCTGTCCTTTATGTCCATCCCCGTGGTGGGTGGTCAGGGCCCGTCTTCTGACGCCGTGATCATCATGCAGGAAACGCTCAACACGCTGCCCGGCCCGATTTTCGCCTATTGCCGCTCCGGCAACCGCGCAGGCCAGCTCTGGGCTCTTGCCACGCAGGGCTGAACGGCGCTGACACACGGCAGCAGCCGGTAAAAAAAGGGAGCAGCCCCAAACGGGCATGCTCCCTTTTTTATTGCCGTCCTTAGATTTATTCCCGCTTTCAGAGTGCCCTTTAAGCAAGCCGCCTTAGTTGCCGGTCCAGCCGCCCATTTTGCACAGATGCG
The DNA here is from genome assembly GCF_018811975.1 of Acetobacter sp. P1H12_c. Classification (NCBI taxonomy): domain Bacteria; kingdom Pseudomonadati; phylum Pseudomonadota; class Alphaproteobacteria; order Acetobacterales; family Acetobacteraceae; genus Acetobacter; species Acetobacter sp. P1H12_c. The sequence continues at coordinate 72,084 of NZ_JACRVR010000010.1, forward strand.
TCCAGTGCTCCGCCGAAACCGGGCAGACTGAAAGGCGGGACTGCCGGACCAGAGCGAGATCCGTCAGCGCCTCATCCTGCTTGATATCCGCCAGAGTGACTGGCTCAGGCATCGGGCCGACAGCTTTTACGTCCACACAGACCCAGTTGCCGCTTTCCGCCGTCGGGTCCGGGTAGGCTTCCCGCACAATTTCCACCACCCCCACAATCGCGCGCTGCACGTTGGAATGGTAGAAAAAGGCACGGTCTCCCACCTTCATGGCGGCCAGATTTTTTTTGGCCTGATGATTCCGCACCCCCGTCCAGGGCTCGACATCATTCGCAACCTGCTCGTCCCAGCTAAAGGCATCCGGCTCGCTTTTGATCAACCAGAAAGCCATGGCTATTCCACCAGCGCGCCATCACGGAATACCGGGCGCAGCGGGCGCACCACCACGCTTTCAAACAGATTGACCGCAGCATACGGGTCTGCCGCTGCAAAGCCTTCCGCGGCAGCGCGATCGGGCACATCCAGCAGGATGAGGCTGCCACAGGGCGCGCCGTTCACGTCAAGTTGAGGTCCGCCGAACAGAATCGCCGTCTTATACTGTTCCAGAAAAGCCAGATGCTTTTCACGCGTAGCCTTGCGTAATTCCAGCGCACCCGGGCGGTCTGTGCAAATAATGGCAAACAACATGTTCTTTCTCCGCTGTGTTGTCGGGACAGGACGCCCATGAATAACTGCCTCGTGTCAAGATGCGCCGAATGATGTAAAAGGTGCGCGAGCGCATGTCTGGGGCGGGAACTCCCGCACGCAGACCGCTGCAAGCTCTTCTGATTGTTGAGACACGGAACGGACTGACATTTGAGCGCCACACCGACCCTCGTCGCGCGTGCCGGGACATTCTTCCATCGGTATGCCAATCCCGGCCGGTTTCTCAAGCTGGGCGCACGCCTGCAACCCTGGCTGACATGGCCGGCCCTGCTGCTCACCCTTGCAGGGCTGGGCTGGGGACTGTTTTTCTCACCTGCCGACTGGCAGCAGGGGGATTCCGTCCGCATCATGTATGTACATGTGCCTGCCGCCATGCTGGCCTCCGCTGGCTATGCGGGGCTTGCCGTCTGCGCTGTGCTGTCCCTCGTCTGGCGGCATCCGTTGGCGGATCTGGCCGCGGTGGAAATCGGCCCGGTGGGAGCCTGCATTACCGCCTTATGTCTGGCCACCGGCTCCCTGTGGGGCAAGCCGATGTGGGGCACATGGTGGGTGTGGGACGCCCGGCTGACCTCCGTGCTGGTCCTGTTCTTCCTGTATCTCGGCCATATCGCGCTGATCCGCGCGTTTGATGATCCGCAGCGCGGTTACAAAGCCGCCGCCATTCTTGCTCTGGCAGGCGCTGTTGATCTGCCGGTGATCAAATTCAGTGTACAGTGGTGGAACACCCTGCATCAGCCGGATAGCATCACGCTGACAGGCGCGCCCACCATGTCCTCCTCCATGCTGTGGCCGCTGGCCCTGTCCACTCTGGGCTTCTCGCTGGGGTTTGCTGCCATTGTGCTGGCCCGCACCCGGGCCGCCGTGATGGAAAGCCGCATCCGCAGCCTGCTCTCCAGCCCGCGCCGCCGGGGTGGCTCCGCATCGGGAGACGCCGCATGACGCACCTGCCCTACATTCTGGCCAGCTACGGTCTGGCCACCGTTATTGCCCTGACGCTGTCCATCGGGGCAGCCCTTCGCCTGAAAAAGGCCCGGATGCGGCTGGCCGTTCTGGAACGCCCCTCCGACCGCACCACAGGAGCCACTTCGTCTCTATGACCCGCAAGACACGTCGCCTCTGGCTCGTTATCGCCTGCGTTGCCTGTCTGGGGGCTGCCGCGGCCCTCATGCTCAAGGCGTTTTCCTCAGATATCGTTTTCTTTGTCACGCCCTCGCAGGTCGAGGCATCCGCGCCCCCGGCGGACCGCACGGTGCGGCTGGGCGGCATGGTGGTGGCAGGCTCCGTCAAGCGGGAAAAGCAGGGGGAAACCCCCATTGCCCGCTTTGATGTGACGGACGGTCAGGCCGCTGTGACGGTGCGGTATGAAGGCATTCTGCCCGATCTGTTCCGTGAGGGGCAGAGTGTTGTGGCTGTTGGCACCATGCAGAAGGACGGGTTTGTCGCCAGTGAAGTGCTGGCCAAACATGATGAAACCTACATGCCGAAAGAAGTCGCGGAAGCCCTGAAAAAATCCGGGAAGTGGGACCCACGCTTTGGTGCCCCGCCCAGTGCCGCAAGCTGGAACAGCATGACGGTGCAGGATGCCAAAAAGGACCTCGCCCCTTCCGCCGCGCCCTCAACACCCGCTCCGGCATCTGCCCCGGCTGGCAACTAACCTCCTGTGCCACGCCCCGTTGTGTCTTTTGCGTCTTTAGCCTCTGTCTGGCAGGACTTCTGCCCTGCCAGACTCCTTTACGCTGTCCCGACAGCCCGCCACCCGGAGACATTCCTCTGATATGCTGAGCCCTGAACTCGGACATTATGCGCTGGCCCTTGCCTGCATCCTTGCCGTCGCGCAGGGCATTCTGCCTCTTATCGGCGCGCAACGGCGCGACAGACGGGTCATGATGCTCGCGCCGGGGCTGGCCGTGGGGCAGCTTCTGGCGTTGCTGACGGCTTTTCTCTGTCTGGTGAACGCCGCCGTCACGGATGATTTCTCCGTCCAGAATATTGCGGCCAACAGTGCCGTCACCAAGCCGCTGCTGTATAAAATCACCGGCGTCTGGGGCAATCATGAAGGCTCCATTCTGCTCTGGGCGCTTATTCTGGGCATCTGCGGGGCAGCCGTGGCGGCTTTCGGGCGCAATCTGCCGTCAGCTCTGCGGGCGCGGGTAATTGCCGTGCTGGGGGCCGTTGCCGCCGGGTTTGAGTTGTTCTGCCTGACCACATCAGACCCGTTTGCCCGTGTCTGGCCCGCCCCCATGGATGGGCAGGGCATGAACCCGCTGCTACAGGACCCCGGCCTCGCCTTCCATCCGCCTATTCTCTACACAGGGTATGTGGGTTTTGCGGTGCCCTTCGCCTTTGCCATTGCAGCACTGATTGAAGGCCGGGTGGATGCCGCATGGGGCCGCTGGGTCCGCCCGTGGGCGGTTGCGGCATGGTGTTTCCTGACCTGCGGCATCGCGCTGGGCTCATGGTGGTCCTATTACGTGCTGGGCTGGGGGGGCTACTGGTTCTGGGACCCGGTTGAAAACGCCTCCCTCATTCCCTGGCTGACCGGCACGGCGCTGATCCATTCCGCCATTGTGGTGGAAAAGCGGGAAAGCCTGAAAATCTGGACGGTGCTGCTGGCCATTGCCACGTTCTCCTTCTCGCTCTCCGGCACATTCCTTGTCCGCTCCGGTATTCTCAATTCCGTGCATGCTTTTGCGAATGACCCGGCGCGCGGCATCTTCATTCTTGGTCTGCTCGCGCTGGTCATTGGTGGTTCTCTGGCGCTGTTCGCGTACCGCGCCCCCACGCTGACGGCAGGCGGCCTGTTTGCCCCCATCTCGCGCGAGGGCGCTCTGGTGCTGAACAACATTCTGTTGTGTTCCATTTGCGCTGTGGTGCTGACGGGCACCATGTATCCACCGTTCATGTCTCTGCTGTTTGACCGCACCATTTCCGTCGGCAAACCGTTCTTTGACGCCACGACCATTCCGCTGGCCATTCCGCTCTTCATCTTCATGGGCTTTGGCCCGATGCTGCCTTGGAAGCGCGCACAGCTCTGGCCGGTACTGCAACGGCTGTGGATTGCAGCCCTGCTGGCCGGTGTGGCGTTTGCTGTCTTTACGTTTGGCATGTCCGGCATTCTGCCCATTCTGTGCAGCGCGCTGGCAGTGTGGGTCATTGCCTCGTCCGTGCTGGACCTGACGGAACGTGTGCGTCTGTTCCGCATGCCGCTTTCCGGCAGCTTTCAGCGCGCCCGCATGCTGCCCCGCTCCATTTTTGGCACAGCCATTGCCCATGCTGGCGTGGGCGTGACGGTTCTGGGGCTGGCGGCAATGTCTCAGGCGCAGCATAAAATTGTGGAAGTGCCGGTTGGCACGACGGAGCATCTAGCCGGGTATGACTGGACATTAACGAACGTCACGCAGGAACCGGGGCCAAACTATTCCGCTCTGGTTGCAACCCTTGAAGTGCGGCATAACGGCAAAATCGTCACCATCATGCACCCGTCCAAGCGCAGTTTTAACAGCCAGAACCAGACGACGACGGAAGTCTCCATCCACACCAATCTGCTGGCCGATCTGTATGGTGTGCTGGGTGACAAGCACGGCACGGACGCCGCCCCGACCTATGTGCTGCGCCTGCATTACAACCCGCTGGCCCCGTGGATGTGGCTGGGCGCGCTGATCATGGCGATTGGCGGCGTTCTGTCCCTTTCCGACCGGCGGATGCGCGTCGGCGCACCGCGCCGCGCAAAACCCACCCCCAATACGGTGACGGCAGCATGAGCACCCCTCCTGAAAACATAACCCGCAGGCGGCTGCTGATGGCCGCCCCACTGGCTGGCGCTGCCGTGATTGGCGTGGGATTCTGGAAAATGCTGTCCGGCATGCAGCACGGGTCCTTCAACCCGCATGATATCAATGCCCCGGTGCTCAACCGCCCGGTGCCGGACTTCAGTGTGCCGGATCAGGCCCCCGGTCAGGGGTTCAGCGCACAGGATCTGCGGGCGCTCACACAGCCGGTTCTGGTCAATTTCTTTGCCTCATGGTGCATCCCCTGCCTTGCGGAAATGCCAACCCTGATGGGCCTGAAGGATGATCTGCCAATGTGGGGCATTGCCTACAAGGATCGTCCGGAAAATGCCGCCGGGTTCCTGAAACATTCCGGCAATCCCTTCACCCGTCTTGGGAGCGACCGGGATGGCCGCGTGGGGATTGACTGGGGTATCTCCGGGGTGCCGGAAACCTTTCTGATTGGCCCCGGCGGTATTATCCGCTGGCATAGTGCGGCTCCGCTGGATGTGGATACCATCCGCGGAACTTTGGCGCCCCTGCTGGAAAGCCTGAAAAAATCATGATGCTGCGCCGCCTCTCCGCCCTGTTTCTTGGCTGTGCGCTGCTGCTGGCACCAGCTTTAGTTCTGGCGGTGGATGATCCGTCCGAAATGCTCCCCAACCCGCAGGAAGAAGCGCGGGCCGAAGCTATTGGCTCCCAGCTCCGCTGTCTGGTCTGCCAGAATGAATCCATTGAGGACAGCAGCGCAGGGCTTGCACGAGACCTGCGCCGCGTTGTGCGGGAGCATGTAGCCAAAGGCGAGAGCAACCGCCAGATTATGGACTGGATGGTCAACCGCTACGGCAATTTTATCCGCCTCAGCCCGCCGCTTTCCATTGGCACGCTGCTCCTGTGGAGCATGCCCGCACTGGCCCTGCTGCTGGGCCTGACCATTGCGTTTTTCTCCTACCGCCGCCGACGCACGGCCCCCGTTGCCCCCCCGCCGCTGACAGCGGAAGAAAAGGCCCGTCTGGCCGACCTGACAAAGGACTGAGCGCATGATCTGGCTTTCCATTGTGCTGTTAAGCTGTCTGGCTCTGGCTCCGGCGGCACTCCCCCTCTGGCGGCGCACCCGGCAGGTGCGGGATGAACGGAGTGCTGCGCTCGCGCTGCATGAAGCCCAGCTTTCTGAAATTGACCGCGATCTGGATATCGGCCTGATTGCCCCGGCGGAGCACGACATTGCCCGGCTGGAAATCCAGCGCCGTATTCTGGTGGCGGATACGGCCCCCGCGCAGGCGAATGACGTTCTGCCGCCCCTAGCCGTGTGGGGTGCGCTTGCGCTGATTCCCGTTGCCGCGGTCGGCCTGTATCTGACCAACGGCGTGCCCTCCCTGCCCGCGCAGCCGCTTGGCCCGCGTCTGGTGGCCCAGCATGAGCAGAACACGCGCGGAGATGCGGTTATCCAGCGCCTGAAAGCCGCACTGGCCATGATCCCGGCAGGAGACCCCAACCTGCGGCAGGGCTATCTGCTGCTCGGGCAGGCTGAGGCCACACGAGAACACTATGCGGAGGCCGCCGAGGCGTGGAACCACGCGCTCTCCCTCAGCTTTGACCCTGAACTTGCAGCCCGCACGGGGGAGGCCCTGACCCGTGCCGCAAGCCACGTCACCCCGCAGGCGCTTGACCTGTTCCGCAAGGCACTGGACGCTGCGCCCAAAGATGCCTCATGGCGCGGCCCCGTGCAGGCGCGCATTGCTGAGGGCGAGCATGAGCAGGATAATCCGTAAGCGGTGAGGCAGACGGATCTCTCTTTCTGATCGTTCTCAGATTTTATAAATCAGGCGGATAAATCCATGGCGGCAAGAAGGGCTCTGGCATGGATTTCAAGCGTATCAAGGCACGCAATAGGAAGAGCAAGACCGTCAAACAGAAGAGGAAGTTCCGTGCAGCCCAGCACCACAGCCTCTATCCCTTCTTTGGCGATCAGGTTTTGAATAACCCGTAAAAAGCCGGACCGGGTTTCTTCAGTAACAATTCCATGTTCCAGCTCATGCGCGATTTTTTCCGCGATATAGTCCAGATCTTTTGCGTCAGGAGCAAAAACCTCTATTCCTTTTTCCCGGAATGGTTTTTTGAAAAAATCCCCTTCCATCGTGAACCGCGTGCCCAGCAGTCCAACCTTTTTCAATCCCTGCCTGCTGGCCTCTTCACACGTCGCCTTGATAATACTGACGACCGGAACAGGAGATTTTGCTTCCAGCACATCAAACACAATGTGCGGTGTATTCCCCGTCAGGGAAACAACGTCACACCCAGCGGCTACGAGGTTCTCAATGCCATTGAGAATGTAGTGTGCAAGATCATCATATTTCTTTTCTGAGCAGAAGTTCAGGACGTTAAAAACATTCAGGCTTTCTATGGTGATATTCGGGAAAAACTCTTTCCCCACAATTTTATTCGCACCATACACAATTTTTTTATAATAAATCAGGGTAGACTCTGGCCCTGTTCCGCCGATCAAGCCGAGTTTTTTCATCTCAATACTTTCTTACGCTGCAAAAATAGTCTTTTCCAAACACTCAGACGCGGCCTGAACACTCTCCATCCGCCAGCCAGTTTCCGTGACGGCTTTCCAGCAAAACCCACGCTTTGCTTCTGGGCTTCAGGTCGGTGAGCGTTCCGTTACAAACCGCAATCCAAGCGCCATGAAGGCAATCCCGGCACAGCGGTCAATCCAGCGGCGGCATCTGAGGAAAACTGCTGAAACCCGATCAAGACTCAGCAGCAGCGTCACAAACGCAAACCAGACCACCGCAACAACAAATGACGTGCCCCCTTTTTTGTATCCACTTAAAAGGAGAGTTCCCGTTTTTTATGGCTTGGGGTTGATGGAATGACAAGGGTCTCGGGGGCATGCCCCCGAGACCCTTGTCTGGCGATCTGATCCGGTGTCCTGCCATCCAGCTGGGAATGGGGACGCACCGTATTGTAGTCTTCCCGCCAGTCAGCCAGAACCTGTCGGGCATGGCTGAGAGACGTGAACAGCGTCTCGTTGAGGCATTCATCCCTCAAC